>JAWKNW010000011.1 GCA_041391505.1 Rhodothermales bacterium | reverse complement strand
TCGCATCACGGTGCGGCCGCCCTGGTATCGTACCGGATGGGCCTACGCGCTCTGGATCCGGGCGGGCGGCGTTATGCTGGCTGGAGGGGTGCGCTTCGGCGTCCACTTGCAGACACGCCGTCTGGCTGCGCGAAACCGCATGCTGGGCCGGCTGGTCGACGAACAAACCGCCGAAATTAACGCCCAGAAGCGATCGCTCGAGGAGGTTGTTGTATCGCTCGAAGCCGCGTATGAGGAGGTTCAGACGGTCAACGAAAACCTCCTGAACACCAACCATGCGCTGGAAGAGCGTACCGATCAACTCCATCAGGCGCTGGAAGCCAACAAGGAGATTCTGGGGATCACGGCGCATGACCTCAAAAACCCCCTCGGGGGAATCATTGGCCTGGCGGAGATGATCCTGGAAGACGCGAGGGCGGACGCCAGCCTGGCGTACGAATCGGTGGAGGACAATCTTCCCCTGTTGAAAGATGAGGCAGAACGGGTGCTCCAGATCATCAAGGATCTGCTGGACAGGCATCGCGAGGGCGAGGAATTGCAACTTCGAAAAGCCCGGGTCGACCTGGGGGGCATCATAACATCGGTGGTTCGATGGAACACGAAGCAGGCCGTCGACAAGGGCATTTCACTCCATGCCGATATCGAGGAGCCCATCCTCGTCGAAGTAGACGAAGTCTCGATCCAGCGCGTGCTGGACAACTACGTATCCAACGCTATAAAATACAGTCCCCCCCAGCGCAACGTCTGGATTGAGATCGCCCGTGGCGCGGCGTCGGATACCCCTCCGGTCATCCGGGTCTCGGTGCGGGATGAGGGTCCCGGCCTCACGGAGGAGGACAAGCAGAAGGTCTTCGGCAAGATGCAGCGACTCAGTGCGAAACCGACGCGCGGCGAGCATTCTACGGGTCTGGGGCTGTACATCGTCAAGCAACTGGTGGAGGCGCACGGGGGACGCGTCGGGGTGGAAAGCGAGCCCGGGAAGGGGGCGACGTTCTGGTTCAGCCTGCCGGCGGGATGAAGCGGCCCGGTGGATGGGCGCATTTCAGCAGGGCCCCGGATTTTTTCGCGCTGGCCGAGCGATGAACGGGTCATGTCCGGGAACGGTTGGATGTCCGTGCCGTTGATTTTTAGGGTTAACACTGTTAATCTGACGCATGGACGAGAGACGAACCGATAAGGCCCATTTCCGGCGGTCCATCCTGGACGCCGCGCGCGTATTGCTCCACCGGGGAGGATACGCCGGGCTGTCCATGCGCAATATCGCGCGTTCCATCGGGTACAGCGCCACCAGCATCTACCTGTACTTCGAGAACAAGGAAGCCCTGTTTAATGCGCTGATCGACGAGGGCATGGCGTTGCTCTACGAGGATCTCGGCGCGGCATGGCAGGCTGCCGCCGGCGACGTGGACGCGCAGTTCCAGGAGCTTTGCGCGCGGTACATCCGGTTCGGACTGCGCTGGCCGGAATATTACGAGATCATGTTTCTGCTCCACCCCGAGCGCAACGCGCGGTTTCCGAAAGACATGTACCGGCGGGCGCGGCGAAATCTGGATTTTATGGTCGACGTGCTCCGCGAGGGGAGGCGTCAGGGGGTGTTTCAGGTGGATGATATCCGCGTGGCGGCGAGCGCGATATGGGCGTCGCTGCACGGGGCCGTGTCGCTGCTGCTGGCGCAGCGGGTCGATGTCGGCATCCCGCACGAGGCGTTTATCGATTCGATCGTCCACCAGCAGGTTCGGGCGGTGAGGGTTCCGTCTCCCGTGACCACGGTGTAACGTTTGTATCTGTACCGGTAGCGCTTCCAGGGTAAGGCCGACGCACGGCCGGGGAAGCCACGACAACCAACCCGCGAGGGCGATTATGAACGAAACAGCCGACAAGCTCAAGCCTGCCCGCACGACCCGGCGCCGGGTGGCGGAAACGCAAGGGCCGCTTCTGGGGAAAACGCTGCCCGATCTGCTCTACGATGCCTGCGCCCGGTACGAGAACCCGAACCTGTATGCGCGTCGGACCGCCGGGACGTGGGAGACGCTTTCGCTCGATGCGTTCCGGATCGAGGTGGAGGAGGTCGCGATGGGATTGCTCGACTATGGCATCGAGCGTGGCGATCGGGTGGCGATGTACATGGAGAGCGATACGCTGTTTTGCGTGGCCGACATGGGGTGCCTGCTCGCCGGCCTCATCGACGTGCCGATCTACCTCTCCCAGGCGCCGGCGACCAACGCGTACATCCTTCGGCACTCGGGCGCCGTGGCCCTCTTCGTCACCAGCATGCCTCTCCTCGAGGAGCTGAATGCCCTCCTGGCCGAAACGGACACCCTCAAGACCATCGTCGTCGCCGAACCGCCCGAGCCGAAAGCGATGACGCTCATGCCCGAGGGCGTCCAGTGGGTCACGATGGACCGGCTCCGCAAACGCGGGCGCGAGCGGATCGACGCCGCGCCGGATGCGATCGCCCGGCTTCGGTCGCGCATCCAGCCCGGGGATCTGGCCACCATCGTCTACACCAGCGGCACCACCGGCGAGCCCAAGGGCGTCATGCTGTCGCACGAAAATATCTCGTGCAACGGCGTCACGGCGGTGAGCGAACTGGGTGATTTTGAACCCGGAGCCGGAGGCGAAATCAGCCTGTCCTTCCTGCCGCTGTCGCATATCTTCGCCCGTACGCTGTATTACGGCGTGCTCTATTTCGGCGTCACGACGTATTTCTCGAACCCGGACCGGCTGTCGGACGACCTGGTCGAGGTACGGCCTACGCTCTTCATCACGGTGCCCCGGCTGCTGGAGAAGATCTACGCCCGCATCCTGGAGAAGGCCACGACCCTGCAGGGGTTGAAGAAAAAACTCCTCAACTGGTCGCTCGAACTCGCCGGCGCCTATTCGCTCGACGATCCGCCGGCGGGGACGTACCGTTTTCAGCTCAAGCTGGCGGATGCGCTCGTGTTCAAAAAATGGCGCGCCGGCCTGGGCGGCCGCATCAAATACATCATCTCGGGCGGGGCGGCCCTGAACGCCGACCTCGCCAACCTCTTCGCCGCGGCCGACGTGAAGGTCCTCCAGGGCTACGGTCTGACGGAGACCAGCCCCGTCATCGCCTTTAACCGCCCGACCCGCAACCGCGCCGGCACGGTAGGCGAACTCCTCCCCGGCGTCGAGGTGAAGATCGCCGAGGACGGCGAAATCATCACCCGGGGCCCGCACGTGATGCAGGGCTATTACAAAAACCCGGACAAGACGCGCGAAGTCATCGACGCCGAGGGCTGGTTTCATACCGGCGATATCGGTGAGATGTCGCCGGACGGATACCTCCGCATCACCGACCGAAAGAAGGACCTGTTCAAGCTGTCGACCGGCAAATATGTGATGCCGCAGCCGCTGGAGAACAAGCTGCTCGCGCACCCGCTCGTCGAGCAAGCCGTCGTCGTCGGCGCCGGCTATAAATACTGCGCGGCGCTTATCTTCGTTAACCAGGAGACCCTCAAGGTCTTCGCCGCCTCGCGAGGCCTCGATCCGAAGATGCCTGTGGAGCGCCTCGTCGAGGAGCCGCAGGTCCTCGACCGGTATCAACAAATGGTCGATGCCGCAAACGAGGACATGGACCACTGGTCGACCATCAAGCGGTTCAAGCTCGTGGCGGATCACCTGTCGATCGAAAACGGCATGCTGACCCCGACGCTGAAAGTCAAACGCGCCCGCCTCCGTGAGGCGTATGCGGATCAGATCAAGGCGTTGTATCCGGCGGACGAGGGGGAATAAAAAGGGGGCGCTGGATACAGAAAGCTCGATACTGGATACTTTGAACGAACTGAGGACGTATGGAAACGCTGACACATAGATCCCCCCAATCCACCCGGACCGGCGCTCGGGCCGGCGTGCTCCCGTTTCGCCGCGTCGCGGTGCTGGGAGCCGGCACGATGGGGGCGCAGATCGCCCTGCACATCGCCAATGCCGGCCTGCCGGTGGACCTGCTCGACATCGCCCCGAAGGAAGGGGGCGACCGCAACGCGGTGGTCGAGAAACTCTTTAAACAGGCCGTCAAACTCAACCCGTCGCCGCTGTTCACCGACGCCGTCGTGAACCGGGTGCGGCTCGGCAACTTCGACGACCACTTCGACCGGATCGCCGCGGCCGACTGGGTCATCGAGGTCGTGGTCGAGCGGATGGACATCAAGCGCGACCTGCACGCCCGCATCGAGGCGGCCGCCGGCCCGGACGCGGTGATCTCCACCAACACGAGCGGTCTGCCGATCCATGCCATCGCCGAAGGGCGCTCCGTCGGGTTCAAGCGCCGATTCCTGGGCACCCATTTCTTCAATCCGCCGCGCTATCTCCATCTCCTCGAAATCATCCCGACGCCGGATACCGAGCCGGCGATCGTCGAGCGGGTGTCCGAGTTCGGCCGCGTGCACCTCGGCAAGGGCATTGTCGTCGCCAAGGATACCCCCAACTTCATCGGCAACCGGATCGGCATCTTCGGGATGATGAAGGCGATCCACGCCTTCGCGGACGGACGGTACACCATCGAGGAAATCGACACGCTGACGGGCACGCTCACCGGCCGGCCCCGCTCTGCCACCTTCCGCACGGCCGACGTGGTCGGTCTCGATACGCTCCGCCACGTAGCCGTGAACCTGTTCGACGGCGTGCCGGACGACGAGAGCCGGGAGACGTTCGCGGTGCCGGCGGTGCTGAACCAGCTCGTCGAAAACGGCGCGCTCGGCGCGAAAACCGGCGCCGGCTTTTATAAAAAAGAAGGCAAGGAAATCAAGTCGATCGACCTCGCCGAAGCCGGCTACACCGCCGCAAAGCCGCTCGACCTGGGCGACATCGCCGCCATCGAGAAGGCCGGCGACCTGGCGGCCCGGCTACGGGCCCTGTACGCCGATACGGGCCGGGCCGGGGCGTTTTTCCGGGAGTCGATGCACGAGCTGATCGGCTACAGCGCCCGCCGCATCCCCGAGATCGCGGACAGTCCGGCCGACATCGACCGGGCGATGGAGTGGGGTTTCGGGTGGGAGATGGGGCCGTTTGCGTCGTGGGACGCCCTCGGCTTCGAGACGGTGCTGGCCGGCTTGCGGGAGGCCGGGGTGACGTTGCCGGCCTGGGTGCCGGCCATGGAGGCGTCGGGCAGCCGGGCGTTTTACCGGGGCAGCGGCGCCGCACGGGAAGTCTACGTTCCGGGCGAAGGCTACGTGAGCGACACGACGCCGGCGGACGAGATCGATCTCGCCGCCATCAAGCAGCGGCCGGCGGCCACGCTGTGGACGAACAAGGAGGCGGGCCTCATCGACATCGGGGACGGCGTCGCGCTCTACGAGTTCAGATCCAAGGCCAATGCGCTCGGCTTCGAGGTGATGCAGGGGTTGATGGATGTCATCGACAAGGTCGAGAACGATCGGGATCTGCGCGGCCTCGTGGTCGCCAACGCCGGCAAGAACTTCGCCGTGGGCGCCAACCTGGCCGAACTCGCCGCAGCCGTGATGGGCCGGCAGTTCGACGTCGTCGATCAGGCCATCGACCGCTTCCAGCAGGCCGTGCTGCGCATCCGCTACGCCCGCAAGCCGGTTGTCGTCGCCACGCACCAGCGCGTGCTGGGCGGTGGCTGCGAACTGGCGATGGCGTCGCCGAATCCCGTGGCCGCGGCGGAGACCTACATGGGGCTCGTCGAGCTGGGCGTCGGGCTCATCCCCGCCGGCACGGGCACGACCCATCTGGCGGCGCTGGCCTCCGAGCGGTCGGCCGGCGGCTTCCCGAGCCAGATCCAGGCGCACATCCAGCGGTTTTTTGAGAACGTCGCGATGGCGAAGGTCTCATCCAGCGCGCGCCAGGCCCAGGAACTCGGCTACCTGCCGCCTCACGCGATCGTCGTCATGAACGACGCCCGCCGCTTCCACGCGGCGAAGCATACCGTCATCCAGCTTTCGGAAGCCGGCTATCTCCCGCCGCCCGAGCGCACGCAGATCCAGGTGCTGGGCCGGCCAGGCAAGGCCGCGCTCGAAGTCGCCGCCCGGCAGTTCGAGGCCGGCAAGTTCATCAGCGCGTACGACCGCCATCTCGCCGTCGAACTCGCCCACGTGCTCACGGGCGGCGACCTCAGCGGGCCGGCGTTTGTGCACGAACGGTATCTGATCGAGCTGGAACGGGAGGTCTTCCTCCGCCTGCTCGGCGAAAAGAAAACCCAGGACCGGATCGAGGCCATCCTCAAAACCGGAAAACCCTTGAGGAATTGACCCCGCAGGGGTCATCCTGAGAAGCGAAGCGACGAAGGATCTCCCTGGCTATAACGCGAGGGTCATCCTGAGAAGCGAAGCGACGAAGGATCTCCCTGGCTAAAACGCGAGGGTCAACCGGGATGACGACACAAGTTTATGGAGAGTGATCATGCAAACGCACGAAGCATACATATTGAGTTCGATCCGCACGGCGGTCGGGAAGGCCAACCGCGGCGCGCTGGTGAACGTCCGGCCCGAGGCGCTCGGCGGGTTTATCGTCTCCGAAGCCATCGGGCGGGTCAAGGGGCTTGAAAAAGAGCGCATCGAGGACGTCCTGATGGGGTGCGCGATGCCCGAGGGGCCGCAGGGCCTCAACATGGGGCGCATCATCGCGCAGATCGCCGGCCTGCCGGACGAGGTGCCCGGCGCCACGATCAACCGGTTCTGCTCGTCGGGCCTTCAGACCATCGTGATGGCGTCGCAGGCCATCATGGCCGGCCACAACGACCTCGTCGTCGCCGGCGGGGCCGAGTCGATGAGCCAGGTGCCGATGAGCGGCTTCTACTTCTCGCCGGACCCGGCGACGGTGGATGCCGACCCCGACGTCTACATCGCCATGGGGCAGACGGCGGAGAATGTCGCGGAACGCTACCAGGTGAGCCGGGAGGATCAGGACCGGTTCGCGCTCCAGTCGCACCAGCGCGCGCTCGCCGCCATCGAGGCCGGGCGCTTCGCGGACGAGATCGCGGCCTACCCGGTCCACGACGTGGTTTACGCCGATGGCGCCACGAAGACGCTGGCGTTCGACTTCCAGGTCGATGAAGGGCCGCGCCGCGAGACGTCGCTGGAGGCGCTGGCGAAACTCAAGCCGGTCTTTCGCGCCGGCGGCACCGTCACGGCCGGCAACGCCTCCCAGATGTCGGACGGCGCCGCGGCCGCCGTCGTCGCCAGCGGCGAGGCGACGCGCGCGCTCGGCGCGGAGCCCATCGCCCGCCTCGCCGGTTACGCCGTGGCCGGCGTGGCGCCCGACGTGATGGGGATCGGACCCGTGCCGGCGATCGCGAAGGTGCTGCGGCAGACGGGGCTTTCGGTCAAGGATATCGGGCTCGTCGAACTCAACGAGGCCTTCGCGGCCCAGGCGCTGGCCGTCATCCGCGAGGTCGGGTTCGACGAAGCCATCGTCAATGTCAACGGCGGCGCCATCGCGCTCGGTCACCCGCTCGGGTGCACCGGGGCGAAGCTCACGGCGACGCTGCTCCACGAGATGAAACGCCGCGGCGTGCGCTACGGCATCTGCACGATGTGCATCGGCGGCGGCATGGGCGCCGCGGCCGTGTTCGAACGGTTGTAACCGCGCGAAGCCGCGCGGACGCGACGTTTTCGTGAGGACGCCCGGGTGGCGCCCACACGGAGACGGCATTTGAAACCTGTTCGGGGGCGACGTTGCGCGACCCTGCAACAAAAAAACCTGCTGCCATGGATCTGCCCTTCTTTCACTTCTTCGCTCAACTGCCCGGATGGCTCGTAGCGCTCAGCATCCTGGCGGTGTTTGTCGTCCTGGGTTATACCGGGGCCTCGCTCCCGATATGGACCATCGCCGGCGTGGCGGCGCTCTACGGGTTCGGCGCGCCGGCGTGGTTGTGGATCGCGTTTGCGGTGCTCGCGGTGGTGTTCAACCTGCCGCCGCTCCGCCGCGCCCTCTTCAGCGGCCCCGTCATGCGGCTGCTGAACGCGCTCAAGTTTCTGCCGACGATCTCGGAGACGGAGCAGGTGGCCATCGAAGCCGGCAACGTGTGGGTGGAAGGCGAGCTGTTTTCGGGCAAACCGGATTTTAACCGGATCATGGCCGAGGCCTACCCGGACCTCACGGCCGAGGAACAGGCCGTGCTCGACGGCCCCATCGAGGAGCTCTGCGCCGTGACGCACGACTGGGACGTCTTCCAGCAAAAAGACCTGCCCGACGCCGCCTGGGAGATCATCCGGCGCGAGCGGCTGTTCGGGATGATCATTCCGAGGGAATACGGCGGCCTTGGCTTCTCGCCGCTGGCGAACAGCGCCGTCGTCCAGAAGCTCTCCTCGCGGTGCGGTCCGCTCGCGACCACGGTCATGGTGCCCAACTCGCTGGGGCCGGCCGAGCTGCTGATTCACTACGGCACCCAGGCGCAGCGCGACCACTATCTGCCACGCCTCGCCACGGGGGAGGAAATTCCCGCCTTCGCGCTTACCGAGCCGGGCGCGGGGTCCGACGCCGGCGCCATCGCCTCGAGCGGCGTGGTGTTCCGTGGGGACGACGGGCAGCTGTATCTCCGCCTCAACTGGAAGAAACGCTACATCACCCTGGCGGCGATCTCGACGGTGCTCGGCCTGGCCTTCAAGCTGCGCGACCCGGAAAACCTGCTCGGCAAGGGCGAGAACCCGGGCATCACCTGCGCCCTGATCCCGACCCAGACGCCCGGCGTGGAGCTGGGCCGGCGGCATAATCCGCTCGGGGTGCCGTTTTATAACTGCCCGACCGAGGGCCACGACGTCGTGCTCCCCGTCGACGCCATCATCGGCGGCGCGGAGGGCGCCGGCCAGGGATGGCGGATGCTCATGGAGTCGCTCGCGGCCGGACGCGGCATTTCGCTGCCGGCCTCGGCTGCCGGCGGCAGCAAGCTGGTATACCGCGTCGCCTCGGCGCACGCCAAGGTGCGCAAGCAGTTCGGCCTGCCCATCGGGCTGTTCGAGGGGATCGAGGAGCCGCTCGCCCGGATCGGCGGCTTCAACTATGTCATGGAGGCGGCGCGCCGCTACACGTGCGGAGCGCTCGACAAGGGCGTCGCGCCGGCGGTGGTGACGGCGATGGCGAAATACAACTTCACCGAGCTGCAGCGCAAGATCATCAACGACGGGATGGATATCCTGGGCGGCAACGCCATCTCGTGGGGCCCCCGCAACCTCCTGGCCACGGCGTATATGAATACGCCGATCGGCATCACGGTCGAAGGCGCCAACATCCTGACGCGGACGCTGATGATCTTCGGTCAGGGCGCCATCCGCTGCCATCCCTATGTCTATGCCGAAACGCAGAGCCTGATGAACCGGGACGCCGCCGGCTTCGACCGGGCGTTTACCAGCCACGTCGGGCACACCATCCGCAATACGGCGCGCGCGATCGTCCTCTCCCTCACGCGGGGGATCTTCGCCGCCTCGCCGGCCGGCGGCGTCGCCCGCCGCTACTGGCAGAAACTGGCCTGGGCCTCGGCGTCGTTCGCGCTGCTGGCGGACATCGCGCTGATCACCCTGGGCGGCAACCTGAAGCGCAAGGAGAAAATCACGGGTCGGTTTGCGGATATCTTCTCCTGGCTCTACCTCTCCGCCGCGACGCTCCGGCGGTTCGAGGCGGAAGGGCGCCGTGAGGAAGACGAACCGTTCCTTCGCTGGGCGATGCAGCACGCCTTCGGCGAGATGCAGCACGCGTTCGACGGGCTGTTCAAGAACTACGAGGTGCCGCTCATCGGATGGCTCTTCCGCGGTCCGGTCGCCTTCTGGTCGCGGCTCAACCCGCTCGGAAACGGACCCCGCGACGCCGTCGGCCACGCGGTGGCGCGGGCCATGCAGGCGCCCGGCGAACAGCGCGACCGGCACACGGCCGGCATCTATATCCCCACCGACGTGGAGGAGGCGCTGGGCCGGCTGGACCATGCCCTCAAGCTGGTCTACGAAGGCGACCACGTGGCGCGCACGATCAGCAAAGCCGTCGGCGCCCGCAAACTGCCCAAGGCGCGGCCGGAACAGCTCGTTCAGGATGCGCTGGCGGCCGGCATCATCTCCGCCGACGAGGCCGAGGTGCTGAAACGCGCCGAGGAAGCCCGCGAAGACGCGATCCAGGTGGATTCGTTCACCCTCGAGGAATACATGCAGGGCGCCGTGACGCCGGAGCGGGTTTAGACGCCTGCCGAGCCACCGGCCCTGTGTCCTGCGCGCCCTAGCGCGTCAGGTTCCACTGAAGGCCGAACGCCGGCATGATGGGGAGCCACGTCTGCGGCTCGGGGATGAGGAGCACCGAGTCGTCCTCCTGGTTGATGGGGAGGTAGTTGAAGAGGCGGATGTTCTTCCGGTTGTAGGCGTTGCGCACCTCGATGTACGCCTCGAGCGTCGACTGGCGGAGGCTGAAGTCGCGCTGGATGCGCACGTCCAGCCGGTGGTAGGCCGGCAGGACCTCCTCGTTCAGCGGCCCGAAGTGTTTCCGGTAGAAGCTTTCGCCACCGGGCGGGCGGACCAGCTCGACATCGATCGCCGTGTAGCGCCACCCGGTGTGATATTGCCAGGTCAGGTTGATCCCCATCCGCGCGCCGAGGCGGAAGCTGGCGTCGGCGAAGAACGTGTGGCGCTGGTCGAAGCGCTTGGCGACGCGGCGTCCATCCACGCGGTCCTCGGCGCGGGACAACGCGTACGAAAGCCAGCCGTTGAAGCGGCTCCCGAATTTTTTATCCAGCAGGATTTCGATGCCCTCGGCGGATCCTGAAGACGGCGTCAACTCGATCCGGTCGTCGCCGATTTCCGGGAAGAGGTTGGTCGCGTCGCCGATCAGGCTGACGAAACGCGGACGGAGGTTCGTTTTGCGTTTCTGGTAGACGTCGACGCGCAGCGAAGCGCTTTCGCCCAGGACGCGGCTCAGTCCCAGCACTCTGTGCTCGGCCCGCTCGGCCGGGTAAAACCGCGCGTTCGGGTCGGGCAGCATCAGTTCATGCAGCCCCTGGGTCTGGTGGAAATACCCCCAGCCGGCGAGGAGGGTGGTTTGCGCGTCGAGCTGGAAGCCGGCGTTCAGGCGCGGGCTGAGGTGGCGGTCGTGGCTCCACGTCGCGGCGTCGTACCGAAGGCCGGCTTCCGCGATGAGCCGCTCGCCCAGGCGCTGGCGAAAACTGCCGTAGCCGCCGGCGCTCGTTCCGCCCCGGCGCTGGGTGAGCCGGGTTTCGAGGTAGGCGGGGCCGGCCTGCAGGGATGCGGCCTCCTCGATAAAATCCGCGCTCGAGTACCGATAAAACGCGTCGTGATTGCGGAGGACAACGCCCCATTTGAGCTGGCTTCGGTCCCCCAGCTCAAGCTGCCAGTCCTGCTTCAGCGCGTAGGTCATGAACGAGCGATGGTCGTACACGCGGTACGAGGCGCGCCCGTCGCTGACGCGGGTATCGACGCCCCGCCGCAGGTGGGCGACATGGCTCAGCGACAGGACGGTTTCCGAATACAATCGGCTGGACCATACGCTGCGCAGCTGGCTCCAGACGTAACCGTTGCCGTAGCTCGTCCGCGCCCGATCGTCGGGTTCGTCTTCCTCGGCGAACTGCAGGTCGTCGCGCGAGCCCAGCGCCTGCAGGGAGACAGTGTGCCGCCGGCCGAGCCGATGGGTGATCCGGGCGAAACCGTCGTAATACCGCGGGGCGTAGTTCTGGCTCTGGCTGGTGAGCTGGAGGAGCAGATCCATATAGCCGCGCCGTCCGAGCACGAGCCAGCTGCCGGCGCCCTGGTTGAACGTGCCCTGTGACTTGACGCGTGCGTTCATCAGGCTGATGCCGACGGACGTCTCGATCCGCTCGGGATCCGGTTCGATCGAGGTCAGGGCGAATACGCCGCTGAGCCGGTTTCCGTATTCCGCCGTAAACGCGCCCGTCATGAGGTCGACGCCGCCGATGGCCTCCACATCCACGATGCTCAACGCGCCGCCGCCGATGTCCTTCAGATGAAAGGGATCCTGCAGTTCGAGGCCATCGAGCGTGACCAGCACCTCGTCGTGTTCGCCGCCGCGTACCGTAAAACGCGCGGAGTAGTCGCTTCCGGATAAACCCGGCATGCGCTGGACGGCCCGATAGATATCGTCGCTGAGGTTGGGCATCCGGTTCAGCTCGTCGCTGGAGAGCGAGCGGAGCGAGCCGGCCGCCGCGCGCTGCATGGAAAAGCGGCCGGGGGTGACGACGATTTCGCTCAGGGAGAGCGAGGCATCGGCCAGCGAGAAGAAGAGGCTCGTGCCGGCCTGGGCGGCCTGGACCTCCACGCCGGCCTGCCGGGTCTCGAAACCGAGCATGCCCGCCTCGGCCGTGTAAAAGCCCGGAGCGATGCCCGCGATGCTGAAGCGGCCCAGCGAATCGGTCGCCGCGCCGAACGAGGTGGTGAGCAGCCGGACATGCGCGCCGGCGAGCGGAAGCCCGGTGGCCGCCTCGACCACCTGGCCTTCGAGGCGCACCGTACGTTCCGGCACGGGGCGGGATGCCGCCGTGCCGCGAGAAGCAGATTGCCCGTACGCGTTCGCCGCGAACAGGCATACCAGCAGTGCCCGGCATGCCACTGGTCGAATCGAGCCCATCAAGGGGAAAACACGGTAAGTCAGACGCATACACACGGCCGGGGGGCCCTGGTTAGCGCGTATCGTCTGTGGTGGGTAAGGGGTAGGTGGGTGGGAAAAGCCGCGCGTCCCGGTGAATTCACGGGCTGTGGGAAGTCGGCGTTTCGCGTGCTCAATTAGCTCATTTTCGCCAACAAATTCAAGTATTTACGTGCATATAAGCAAAGCTGCAACCACGCCGGCCGGCCATGCGCCTGAGGCTACGGCAGCCCGGTCCGGATGGCTCCCCGGGCATTCGCGAATGACCCCGGGGCGGGGTATCCAGCTTTACCTTGCATCCCTGGAACCGAACGGATATTGTTGAACTTCGTGTTAAGGAGACGGGGTACTCAAATAAAGAGACCGCTTCCGTTGACGATAGCTTTAATAACAGACCTTGCGCACCATGGCGCTCCGATCATCCGCTGCCGGTTTACCGGGATGCAGGATCACCGGTGAACGACCGGTCGCTCCGGGGGAAATCCTGCAGCTTGTCCTGCATCCCTGGATCGCTTCGATGACGGGCGTGACGATCCATGAGGTACCACGATGGCTGAATTGCGTCTCGATCACTTTATTGGCGCCCTTCGGGATATGGAGAGCGCGCAGTATCGCATCCTCGACTCGCTCCGGGAAACCCGGGCGGCCTTTCGGAGCAACATCATCTATCCGCATCTCGGCTCGCTCGTCCAGCTTTATGGCGCGCTCCGGCAGATCGCCGGCGGGATGGACGATGTCCACAAGGGCCGGCCGAAACGCATCCGGGAGATCGACCTCCAGAATCAGCAGCTCATGTACGACATCCCCTCGCTCGAAGACGAGAAGTTCGAACTCGTCCGCGAACTCATCGACTGGGCGCTGCCCCACGTCCAGGAGGCGATCGAGGAGGGGAAGACGATTTTTGAATTCGTGGAGGACCAGCTGCACCTCGGCGAAGTGGGCATCGTGCCTTCCTATGTGGAGGAGGGCTACCTGCTCGTGCCCAACCGGCAGCAGGACGAGCTCTACATCCTCCAGTACACCATCTCGCTCTTTACGGATGTCAACGAGCGCTACCGCAGCCTCAAGACGTCGCACGTAAAGACCATCCCGCACCGATCCGTCTTCCGCTCGCCGCACAGCATCAAGCTGGAGCTGATGGAAGAAAATCGCAGCCTCCCCAACCCCGCGACGTTCCTGTGCAACGTCGACCTCGATCTACCCTTCGAGCAAACCCTGCTCCCTGTCGCCAAACGCAAACTCATGCGGCGGCTGTTCACGCAGGGAGGGATGGCGTGAGGGAAGCAAAACGAAACTGCAGCCTGTCGCGAATGCCCGTGACTTCAGCAACACGGGAAGCCCCGAATTTGCGATGTACGATGTGCCTTTAGCGAGGCCACAGATTCTCCCTTCAATCTTAACACGGCGGAGAACTTGTTTTGAAACAAGGCCGAACCGGGTCCGGTTTGTAAAAGAACACGTTTCGAAGTCCAATCAGTTTACGGTGAAAGCTTATGGCGACCAGCAACATGAACGACAACTGGACCTTTGTAAAGTCGCAAATCGAGCTGATCTGGCGAAATGCTGAATTCGACGACACGGAGCTGAAACGCGCCCGCGGCAACCTTCGCAAGATGGTGGACCTGATCCACGAGAAGACGGGAGAGTCTCCGATGGAGATCCGTCAGAAGATGAGCGCCATTTTCTAGTCGCGCTCTGGTTATCGATCGTTTTTGAGGCGCGATGGGGGGTGAACACCGGGTTGAGGGCCATACGTCCTCGCCCAGGATAGCACTGCATCGCGCACGCGGCGGCACCGGTTCTGCACCGGCGCCCTGGAATTGAGCCGGCCCCGAAAAGGCCGGCTTCTTTTTTGCGAACGGGTCGGCGGCACGAGCGTACAAGCGACGCTCCGCCCAGCGCCCGTCGTTTGCGGGCAAAATCTGCCATCCAACGGTCCCGGCCGGCTGTCCCGGAAGTCCGGCCATCGACCCGATCCGTCAATCCCCGAATTATGTCGACCCTCTCTCTAGGAAGACTTGCTCCGGTAACCTCCAAGCCGTTTCAGGACCGCCGGGCCCGGTATGAAACGCTCCTGGCCGAGCTGTTCGAGCGCGCCGACGAAGTGAAGCCGGGCGGCGGGGCACAACGCATCGCGCGCGAGCACGAACGGGGCAAGCTCACGGCCCGCGAACGCATCGCGGCGCTGCTGGACGACGAGAACGATTTCATGGAGATCGGTCTCTTCGCCGGCTACGGCATGTACGAGGAGGAGGGGGGATGCCCGTCCGCCGGCACCGTGATGGGGCTCGGCAAGGTGAGCGGGAAACTCTGCCTCGTGGTGGCCAACGACGCCACGGTGAAGGCCGGCGCCTGGTTTCCGATCACGGCGAAGAAGAACCTCCGCGCCCAGGAGATCGCGCTCGAAAACCACGTCCCGATCATCTACCTGGTCGACTCCGCCGGCGTCTATCTGCCCATGCAGGCCGAGATCTTCCCCGACAAGGAGCACTTCGGACGCATCTTCCGCAACAACGCCATCCTGTCGAGCCGCGGCATCCCGCAGGTCGCGGCGATCATGGGGAGCTGCGTCGCCGGCGGCGCGTACCTGCCCATCATGAGCGACGAAGCCCTGATCGTCGACGGCACCGGGTCGGTCTTTCTCGCCGGCCCCTTCCTCGTCAACGCGGCCATCGGGGAAGTCGTCGACGCCGAGACGCTCGGCGGGGCGACGACGACGTCGGAGATTTCGGGCGTGACGGACTACAAGGTGCCGGACGACGAGACGGCGCTCCGCACGATCCGTGAGCTGGTGAGCCACATGAACCTGAAGCCGCGCGCCGGCTTCCTGCGCGACGAACCGGTGGAGCCGGCGTATCCCGCCGAGGAGATCTACGGCATCATCCCCGAGGCCTCCAACCAGCCGTACGACATGCAGGAGGTCGTGGCCCGGATCATCGACAAGGACTCGTGGACGCCCTACAAAGACGCCTATGGCCGCACGCTGCTCACCGGCTATGCCCGGATCGACGGCTGGAGCGTGGGCATCGTGGCGAATCAGCGGCTCGTCGTGAAAAACAGCCAGGGGGAGATGCAGGTCGGCGGCGTCATCTATTCCGACGCGGCGGACAAGGCGGCGCGGTTCATCATGAACTGCAACCAGAAACGCGTCCCGATCGTGTTCTTCCAGGACGTGACCGGCTTTATGGTCGGCACGCGCGCCGAACACGGCGGCATCATCAAGGACGGCGCCAAGATGGTCAACGCCGTGGCCAATTCGGTCGTCCCGAAGTTCACCGTGATCGTGGGGAATTCGTACGGCGCCGGCAACTACGCCATGTGCGGCCGCGCGTACGATCCGCGGCTGATCTGCGCCTGGCCCACCGCCAAGATAGCCGTTATGGGTGGCAAACAGGCCGCGAAGACGCTGCTCCAGATCGAGGTGTCGAAACTCGAGCGGCAGGGGAAGACGCTGACGCTGGAAGAACAGGCCGCGATGCTGGAGGAGATCGAGGAGATGTACCGCGAGCAGATGACTCCATATTACGCCGCCGCCCGTCTCTGGGTGGATGAGGTCATCGACCCCGCCGTCACCCGCCAGTGGATCAGCCGCGGGATCGACATGGCCGACCACAACGCCGAGATCCCGCCGTTTAATCCGGGGGTTTTGCAAACGTAATCGGCGAGAGGCCGATTACGTGGTCATTTGCTCGCTTCGCGAGCGGTCATTGGTCATAAGCGGCCTTCGGCCGCGGTCATTGGTCGTTTGCTCGCTTCGCGCGCGGTCATTGGTCATACGCGGCCTTCGGCCGCGGTCATTGGTCATTTGCTTGCTTCGCGCGCGGTCATTGGTCATTTGCTCGCTTTGCGAGCGGTCATTGGTCATATGCGGCCTTCGGCCGGGGTCATTGGTTATTTGCTTGCTTCGCGCGCGGTCATTGGTCATTTGCGGTCATTGGTCATTGGTGAGAGTCCCGTAGGTCGGGTTAGCCGTCCTCCAGACGGCGTAACCCGACAGTCCTCCAGCCGGCGTACCTCGAGTCCTCCAGCCGGCGTAACCCGACGGTCCTCCAGCCGGCGAACCCCGACGGTCCTCCAGTCGGCGTAACTCCAGTCGGTGTACCTCGAGTCCTCCAGCCGGCGAACCCCGACCGTCCTCCAGCCGGCGTAACCCGACAGAGGTCTCATCACGTCGACGTCCCCAGTTCTATCGCCTCCAGCTCTTGACCTACGCGTGTCTTCGCAAACACGGCCCGCGCCGGCTGCAGCTTCTCCTCCGTCAATCCCGGCGGGAGATGAACGAGCACCAGATCCTTCGCGCCGGCCCTGCTGGCGATGCGGGCCGCATCCTGCGCCGAGGAGTGATTCGGGAATTCGCCGGTGGCCTCGTGGACGAGCAGGTCGGCATCCCGCGCCAGCTCGACGACCGAATCCGCCGGCTCCGTATCGCACGAGTACGCCAGCACGAAGCCCGTCGACTTCACCTCGATCCGCATCCCGATGGTGGGGACGCTGTGGGTGACGGGGGCCGCGGTAATCCGCCACGAGGCGTCGTCGAGCACGAGATCGTCCACCGGATGCCAGCGCATCTCGGGGAGGCCGATCCAGCGGCTCGTGTCGTACGCGGCGAAGCAGCGGCGCGCCTGGTCGAGCGCCGGCACCGGGCCGTAGATGGGGATGGACGCATGCGTGCCGGCGATGAAGATCTTCTCCATAAACAGCGCAAAGCCGCCGACATGGTCCGGGTGCTCGTGGGTGAGGATGAGGCCGCGGATGGAGGCGATCTCCAGGCCGGCGGCGAGCACGCGCTGGATGACGTCGCCGCCGCAGTCGATCAGGAGCGTGCCGGCGTCGTCGGACAGCGCCAGCATCGTCGTGGTGCGGTGCGCGTCGCTCAGCGAGGCGCCGGTGCCGAGGAGGTGGAGGGTGGGCATAAGGTATGGGGTCGACGATGTGTCCGTATGCCCGTATCCCGTAGGTCGGGTTACGCCGCGTCGGCGGTGTGTCGGGTTACGCCGCCTGTTGCGCGGCTAACCCGACCTACGGGACAAAAATGACCAATGACGGCGGCCGAAGGCCGCTCATGACCGCATGCGAAGCATGCCATGACCGAATAAAACGCGTGCGTTTTATTTCTTCCGCTGCACAATGTAATGCGAAAGCCCCACCAGCGCGGCACGGGCTTCGGAGGCGGGGAATTGAGCGAGCAGCGTGCGCGCCTCGCCGGCGAGCGCCTGCATCCGCTCCTCGGCGTACGCAATCCCGCCCTCGGCGTGGACGAACGAGGCCACGGTCTGGATATCCGACTGGTCTTTCTTTTTCTTCCTGACGATCCGCAGGATCCGCCGGCGCTCCGACGGCGCGGCGGTCCGCAGGGCGACGATCAGCGGCAGCGTCATCTTGCGCTCCTGCAGGTCGATGCCGAGCGGCTTGCCGACGTCCTGCGCGCCGTAGTCGAACAGGTCGTCGCGGATCTGGAACGCGAGGCCGAGGTGTTCGCCGACGGTGTTCATGGCCTCGACCTGCCCGGCATCCGCCGTCGCGCTGAGGGCGCCGCAGGTCGTGCAGGCGGCGATGAGGGACGCCGTTTTATCGGAGATGATGCGGAAATACGTGGCCTCGTCGATGTCGAGCTGGCGCGCCTTCTTGAGCTGCAGCAGCTCGCCCTCGCTCATGCGGCGGACGGCGTCGGAAAGCGCGTGGAGCATGGCGTAGTCGCGGTGCTCCAGGGCCAGCAACAGGCCCCGGCTCAGGAGGAAATCGCCAAAGAGGACGGCGGCCTTGTTTTTCCAGATCGCGTTGATGGAAAGCATCCCGCGCCGGCGGTCGGCCTCGTCCACCACGTCGTCGTGCACGAGCGTCGCCGTGTGCATGAGCTCGACGAGCGCCGCGCCGCGATACGACGCATCCGATACGCCGCCGCAGACCTTCGCGCTGAGCAGCACGAGCAGCGGCCGGATTCGTTTGCCCTTTTGCCGCAAGACGTACCGCGTGACCGTGTTGAGCAGCGCGACATCCGTCTTCATCGACTCCCGGAAATAGGCATCGAACGCCTTCATCTCGGCGTCCACCGGGGCCTGGATGGCCTTGAGCGTACGCGGTACGGGCGTCGACATGGAGGGTGGCTCCATCGGAGAGACGTCTGGGAAGGGCGTGTCCGGCATATCGATCTTTCAAAAAAAATTGAAAGTTTCGGCTATATACATCGGGGCGCAAAAGAAGGTTGCCGCGAGCGGGGTAAAAAACGCCTGGCGCGGGTCGGATGCGGGATGTTGGATGCAAGATGCGAGATGTGGGATGCAAGATGCAGGATGCAGGATGGTGTGCGCTTTTCCACTCCCATAGAAAAAAGCACTCGCATCCCGTATCCCGCATCTTGCATCCTGCATCCCGCATCTAGCATCCGAAACGCTATAGACCAGAGCGGCTCTCACCCAAACTGATAGCCCCGCTTCCGAATCAGCCACAGGAAAAACGGCACGCCGCACAGGGCGGTGACGACTCCGATGGGCAGCTCGACGGGGGCGAAGACGAGGCGGGCCAGGGTGTCGGCCCAGACGAGGAAGATCGCGCCGGTCAGGAAACACGCCGGCACGAGCCGACGGTGCGGCACGCCGACCAGCGAGCGCACGGCGTGGGGGATGATGAGCCCGACGAACCCGATGGCGCCGGCCGCCGCTACCAGGCTGCCGGTGACGAAGGCCGACAGCACGAGGAGCACTTGCTTGAGCCGGCGCACCGGCACGCCGAGGCTCGCGGCGGCTTCGTCGCCCAGGAGCAGCGCGTCGAGCGGGCGCGCGAGCAGCATGAGCGCCGCGGCGCCGATGGCCGCGGAGACCAGCGGCAGGCCGAGGTCGCCCCAGCGCGCGCCGGCGATGGACCCGAGGAGCCAGAACATCACCGTCTTCATCTTCTCCAGCTCGGGTGATGCGAAGGTGGCGAAGGCGCTGACGGCGCCCATCAGGGCAGACATGGCCACGCCGGCGAGCAGGAGCCGGACGACCGACACGTCCCCATCCTCGCGGGCCACGAAATACACCACCGCCATCGTCCCCAGCCCCCCCACGAACGCGGCCAGCGGGAGCGACAGGTGGAGCGAGATCAGCGGGGGCAGGAAGCCCAGATAAAACAGCGAAGCGCCGGCGGAGGCGCCGCTGGACAGACCGAGGATATAGGGCTCGGCAAGCGGGTTGCGCACGAGGGTCTGCATGGCGATGCCGACGACCGCGAGCCCGCCGCCCACCGCGATGGCCAGCAGGGCCCGGGGCATGCGAATCAGCCACACGATGTTCTCCGCCACGGCGTTGCCGGCGGGCGCGGCGTCGAACGTCAGATGCCGCCAGATCACCGCGGCCACGTCGCCGGCGGCGACCCGCGTCGTGCCCAGCGCCAGCGCGGCGATCAGCGTCGCCGCGAGCGCGAGGAGCAGCCCGGCGTAGCGGAGGACGAGGGTCTTCATGGGGTCTCGAACGCCTCCGGATGCAGCTTCATCGCGAGCTGCGTGGCGCCCTCGACCAGCCGGGGGCCCGGTCGGAGGAAAAGGGACGGGGCGAAGCTGTACACGCGTCCGTGTTCGATGGCCGGGGTCAGGCCCCAGCTCGGGTACCGGCGCGCCAGGTCGGCCGCCGTCCGGTCGCCCAGCGTGCCGGCGATCGCGTCGGGCATGGCCGTCAGGACGAACTCTTCGCTGAGCGTCGGCGCGGGCGTATCGATGTTGGCCGTGAGGCTCGTTCCGCCGGCGGCATCGATCAGGTCATGCACGTAGCTGCCCCTGCCGAAGGAAAACAGCGGGTCCTCGCCGATGAGAAACACGACGGAAGGGCGCGAGCCGGCGGCGGCGGTGCGCGCGCGCAGCGCCCGATAGGCCGATTCCAGCCGGCTGGCGGCGGAATCGGCCTCGGCGTGGAGGTCGAGCGCCACGCCGAGGGTGCGCATGACACGGAAGACATCCTCCACGCTCTGGAAGTCGAAATACACGATCGGGATGCCGAGCGAGGCGAACAGGCCGGCGTCGCGGGGATTGTTGACCTGGGTGGCGGCGACGAGCAGATCGGGCTGGAGGGCGGTCAGCGCCTCGAAATCCATCGGATACGAGTTGAAATGCGGCAGGGACGCGACGGCTTCCGGGTAATCGTCCGCGACGCTGACGCCGGCGACGCGCGGTCCGGCCCCGATCGCGTAGAGGATTTCGGTGACGTTGGGAGCGAGCGGGACCACGCGGCGGATGGGGCCGGCCGGGAGGGGCGTTCCGATGTCGTCGGTCAGCCCGGTCGGCGCGTTTTGCGGGCCCGGGGCGTCGCCGCCGCACGCTGCCAGGAGGCCGCCCATCAGGCAGAAAAGGAGCGTGCGGAGCGGGATTCGGAAACGTAGAGGCATGAGGCGGCCGGCTCGAAAAGGGTGCGGAGGTCTTAAAACCCGGGAGCCGGCGTGGCGTTTCGCCGGAGCGGCATTCTGCACCGGCGTAGCGGGCGCCGGGTTAAAACCACGGCGAGACGGTCGATTCCTTTAGGGATCGTCGGACCCGCCGCATCCACCGTGCGGCCGGGCATCGATGACGAGGAATGACAACAGTCGGGCAAAACGTGGCTAAAAAACGCATCTACATCGTCGACGACGAACCGAAGATCGGGGAGCTGTTCGTGAATGTATTGCATCGCGACGGCTTCGAGGCCCTGGCGTTCGTCAGTCCGCAGGCCATGCTCGAGCGCGTAAAAAGCGAGGCGCCCGACGTGATCCTGACGGACCTGGTGATGCCGGAGATGAGCGGGATCGAGGTGATCAACGCGCTGAAGGATCGCGAACCGCCAATTCCCGTCATCATCATGACGGCCCATTCCTCGATCCAGTCGGCCGTCGACGCCATGCGGCTCGGCGCGTTCCATTATCTCCAGAAGCCGGTCAATCTGGAAGAAATGCGCGCGCTCATCGGCAAGGCGCTCGACCTGTATGACGTGCCGGCCGAGGCGGCGGAGAAAAAGAAGCCGCCGGTCCCTCGCAAGGCGCCGCCCGACGATACCCTCATCGGCGAAAGCCCCGCCATCCAGCAGGTGCGCGACGTCGTGCAGACGCTTCGCAACGTCCCGAACACGACGGTGTTGATCCGCGGGGAGACGGGTACGGGTAAGAACCTCGTGGCGCGCGTCATCCACGACACATCGGTCTACAACGCCGGCCGCTTCGTCGAAATCAACTGCGCCGCGCTGCCGGACAACCTCCTCGAAGCCGAGCTGTTCGGGTACGAGCGGGGCGCGTTCACCGACGCGCGGGACGCCAAGCAGGGGCTCCTCGAGGTGGCGGACGGCGGGACGCTGTTTCTCGACGAGATCGATTCGATGAGTCTCGCGCTGCAGGCGAAGCTGCTCTCGTTCCTCGAAAGCCGCAGCTTCCGCCGGCTTGGCGGGGTCGAGGAGATCAAGGTGACGACGCGGCTGATCTGCGCGACGAACGCCCGGCTCGAAGAGCAGATCTCGGCCAAGAAATTCCGGAGCGACCTGTTCTACCGGATCAACGTGGTCAACATCCGGCTTCCCGCGCTGCGCGCGATGGGGCGCGACATGCTCGTCATCGCCCGCCGGCTGCTCGACCAGTTCTGCAAGGATCTCGGCCGGTCCTTCGAGGGGTTCTCGCCGGAGGCCGAGAGCAAGATGCTGGCGCATACCTGGCCGGGCAACGTGCGCGAACTGCGCAACGTGCTCGAACGCGCGGCCATCTTCGGTGCCGGCGCGCGCATCGGCGCATCCGATCTGCTGATCGACCCCGCGCCGGCCGACGCCTTCCACGACGCCGAGGACACGTTCCGTTTCCCGAGTGGCGGACCGCTGGAAGAGCTGGAAAAAGCCTACATCAAACACATCCTCGGTTCGGCCAACGCCAGCTACGCCGAGGTGGCCCGGATCCTCGGCATCTCAAAAAAAACCCTCTGGGAGAAGCGGAAACGCTACGAACTCGACCCGGCTACGGCGGAGGCGGAGGAGGACGTCGAGGGGTGAACCTTTTATGAGGCGTGTCGTTTGTGCGAGAAAACGCGTAGATTCCTCGCGACCCGTTTCTCACCATCCCACGCGCTGTCACCTCCATCATGAGGTCGATTTTACCCGCTCTCGCTTTCGTAGTGCTTTTTCTGGTCGCCGGCTGCTCGGGCGCGCGAGATACGACCACCGTCGCGCCGCCGGAGACCGGGCCGACGATGTCCGAGATTCTCCAGCGGCTCGATGAGTACGAAGACTTCGATGTCTCGCTCTATCCCAACGAGTTGATCGAGACCAACGTCGAACTCGAACACCTGGTGCCGGACGAGCTGATGGAAAACCGGGCCGGCGACGGCGACGGGGCCTCGCGTCGCGGCTACCGGATCCAGCTCGTTTTCGCGCGCGACAAGGAGACGGCCGACAATTCGGTCCAGGAAGTGATCGACTGGTGGCACGAACAGCAGAACCTGCGCCCGAACGACCCCCTCTTCCGCGGCGAACTGCCCGTCCACAACATCTACCAGCAGCCCTACTACCGCGTCCGCATCGGCGACTTCAACAGCCGCGCCGACGCCGAGATGCTCCTCAACCTCGTCATCGAGGACTATCCCCGCGCCTTCATCGTCGTGGATGCCATCGGGCAAGACTGAGGGAAATGGCAAATCGCAAATTGGAAATCGCAAAATGAGGGCCTACAGGTTCGCCTGAGATACCAATTTGTGATTTGCGATTTGCCATTTCCGATCACCTGAGCGCTTGTTCCAGCGTCGTCGATGCGTTCGTTTTTTCGTCGCGGTATTTAACGATGACCGGGGCGTAGAGCGAGATGCCCTGGCTCTTGCCGAAGGCGCTGCCTGAGGCCCGGCTGCCGGGGACGACGACGGCGCCGGCGGGCACTTCGAGCGTTTTCCCTTCCTGCTTCTCGATCACGCGCTCCTGCACCAGGTCGTAGATCCGCGTCGCCCCCGTCAGGATCACGCCCGACGCCAGCACGGCGCGCTCGCGCACGATGCACCCTTCGTAGATCCCGCACCCGCCTCCGACGAACACGTCGTCCTCGACGACCACGGGCATCGCGCCGATGGGCTCCAGGACGCCGCCGATCTGCGCGGCGGCCGAGAGGTGCACGCGCTTGCCGATCTGGGCGCAGCTGCCCACCAGCGCGTGGGAATCCACCATCGTGCCCTCATCCACATACGCCCCCACGTTGATGTACATCGGCGGCATGCACACGACGCCGGGCGCCAGGTAGGCGCCGGTGCGCACCGCCGAGCCGCCCGGGACGATCCGCACGCCGGCGGCGGTCGTCATCGGCTTCAGCGGATAGGTCTCCTTGTCGAAAAACGGAAAGCCGGCGATGGACTGATCCACGATGCCTCCGAGCCGGAAACCCAGCAGGATGCCTTGCTTGACCCACCCGTTTGCGATCCAGGAGCCGTCGGATCGGCGCGTGGCGGCGCGGAGCGTGCCGGCGTTGAGCCCGTCGAGGACTTCCTGGAAGGCGGCGAACGCGAGGGTGCGGTCGAGCTGGTCGGTGGGGAGAGCGGCGTATGCTTCGATTCGAGCCTGGAGGGACATGAGATTAGCGATTAGCGATCAAGGAATGCCGAATGAGGATTATCGGTTAGCGATTAGCGATCAAGGAATGCCGAATGAGGAGTATCGATTAGCGATTAGCGATCAAGGAATGCCGAATGAGGATTATCGGTTAGCGATTAGCGATCAAGGAATGGCGAATAAGGATTAGGGGTTAGCGATCAAGGAATGCAAATTGGCGAGGGAAAGCAGTACGAGCGGGGAAAATAGCCCTCACCAATCGCTAATCCTTGATCGCTAATCGCTAATCAAGTCGGTATCCAGATGTTTTTTACCTGGATGGAGGCGTGCAGGAACGCTTTTCCTTCGCCCTGCGCTCGGGAGGTCCAGTCGATCGGCAGGCCGTGGCTGACCCAGGTTCGCTTCATGTTGTCGGCGGAGCGTTTCTCGACCTGCCGGCTTCCCTCGGCATCCCCGAAGTACCACATGGCGTCGACGTCGTCGTGTTCGACGAGGGTGCGGGCCAGATGGTCGCGGTCGCCGGTGACGATGTTGACCACGCCGCCCGGCACGTCGCTGGTGTCGAGCACCTGGTAAAAATCGGTCGCGGCGAGCGGATGGAGGGGGGAGGGGATGACGACGACGCTGTTGCCCCGCGCGATGGCCGGCGCCACGAGCGAGACAAACGCGAGCAGCGGGCGCTCGTCCGGACACGCGATGCCGATGACGCCGAGGTCGTCGTGATGCGCCACCACGAAACCTTGCAGCGTCGTTTCCTGGACGGTCCCGCCGAATTTGTCGGCCCAGGCGGCGTAGGTGAAGAGCCGCTGGATGCTGAGGTCGACTTCCTTCTTCGCCTCCTTCTCGCCGTAACCGGTCATGGCGCGTAGCGTGCCGGCGAACTCGTCGCGGCGCACGGCCAGGTTTTCGGCGAGATAATAAAGCACCTGGGCGCGGTTGTGCGGCGACCGGTCGGCCCAGCCGCGCGCCTTGTGGGCGGCCTCGACGGCATTGCGGATGTCTTTCCGGTTGCCCTCGCCGACCTGCCCGATGAGCCGGCCGTCCGGGCCGAGCACGGGCCGGCTGTAGTTGCCGTCCGGCCGCGCCTGCTTTCCGCCGATGTAGAGCTTGGCCGTGCGGTCGATCGCCGGCTTCGAGCCGGAACGCGCCAGCGAGGGCCGGCCCGACACCGCTGCACCCCAGCCCTTGTCGCTGGCGTCTGCGCCGTTGGTGTGCGCGGGCGGAGCGGACCGCTTCTGTTTGGCCATCCAGGCAGGGCGCACGTATTCGCGCAGCCCTTCGAGGCCGCCCTCGCGGCCATAGCCGCTCTCCCGATACCCGCCGAATCCGGCGGCGGCGTCGAACAGGTTGGTGCTGTTGACCCACACGCTGCCGGCCTTGATGCGGTGCGCGGTTTCGAGGGCAATAGTGATGTTCTCGGACCAGACGCTGGCCGCCAGGCCGTAGCGGGTGTTGTTCGCCAGCGCGATGGCTTCGGCCGGCGTGCGGAAGGTCATCGCGACGAGCACCGGGCCGAAGATCTCTTCGCGCGCGACCGTCGATGCCGGCGACACGTCGCTGAGCAGGGTGGGGGGATAGAAACAGCCGTTGTCCGGCAGCGCAATATCCGGCTGGAACAGCGTGGCCCCCTCGTCCACGCCCTGCCGCACCCAGCGCTCGATGGTTTCGCGCTGGATGGGGTCGACGACGGCACCGATGTCGATTCCCTTGTCGAGGCTGTCGCCCACCCGGAGGGTCTCCATCCGCCGGCGCAGTTTGTTCAGGAAGGCTTCGGCGACGTTTTCCTGGACGAGCAGGCGCGAGCCGGCGCAGCAGACCTGCCCCTGGTTGAACCAGATCGCATCCACCAGCCCCTCGATCGCCCCGTCCTGGTCGGCGTCGTCGAAGACGACGAAAGGCGATTTGCCGCCCAGTTCCAGCGAGAGCTTCTTGCCCGAGCCGGCCGTGCGGCGGCGGATGATGCGGCCCACCTCGGTGGATCCCGTAAACGCGATCTTGTCGACATCCGGATGGTCGACCAGCGCGGCGCCGGCCTCGTCGCCTCCCGTCACGATGTTCACGACGCCGTCCGGCAGACCGGCTTCGCGGAGGATGTCGGCGAAGACCAGCGCGGTCAGCGGGGTGTACGGCGCCGGCTTCAGGACCACGGTGTTGCCGAGGGCGATCGCCGGCGCCACCTTCCAGGCCAGCATCAGCAGCGGGAAATTCCAGGGGATGACCTGCCCGACGACGCCGAGCGGGACTTCACCGGGGAGCAAGTCGTCCTGCAGCTGGGCGCAGCCGGCGTGGTAATAAAAATGCCGCCCCACGAGCGGGATGTCGATGTCGCGCGACTCGCGGATCGGTTTGCCGTTGTCCATCGACTCGACGACCGCGAGCAGGCGGGCATGTTTCTGGATCTCCCGCGCGATCGCATAGAGCTGTTTCGCGCGCTCGTGTCCGCTGAGCCGGGCCCATCCTTTCTGCGCCTTGCGCGCCGCCTTCACGGCCGCGTCGATGTCGGCCGCCGACGCATCCGCAACGTGCGCGAGCAGGGCGCCCGTCGCGGGATTGCGCACCTCGATGCTCTTTTTCGATGCCGGCTGGACGCTCTTCCCGTTGATGAACAACCCGAACGACCGTCCGTGGTCGTCGAGCCAGGCCGAGGCCACATCGGATGCTTCAGGCGCCGGGCCGTATTCCATGGAGTCGAAGAGTTCAGATATGGTCATCGTCATGATCGTTTCGGGTTCGAGGTTTAAGGTTCAAAGAGGACTGGTCCCCGACCCTTGACCCTTGAACATAGAACCTTGAACTGTTACCCCATCGGCACATGGTGCTTCGCCGCATAGCGTCCGGTGGCGCAATGGGAGAGCTGGCGCTCGAGGTCTGTCAGGAGGCTGCTGGCGCCGATCCGGAACAGGTCGGCGTTGAGCCAGGCGTTGCCGAGTTCTTCCTTGACGAGGATGAGCCAGTTGAGCGCGAGTTTGGCGGTGCCGATGCCGCCGGCCGGCTTGAGGCCCACCCGGACGCCTGTCCGATCGTGGTAGTCGCGGATGCAGCGGGTCATCACCAGCCCGGTTTCGAGGGTGGCGTTGACGGGCTCCTTGCCGGTGGAGGTCTTGATGAAATCCGATCCGGCCATCATGGCGACTTTGCTCGCCATGGCGATATGCCAGGGGGGGCCGATTTCGCCGGTGGCAAGGATGGATTTCATGTGCGCGTCGCCGCAGGCCTCGCGCATGATCCGGATCTCGTCGTACAGGGCCCGCCAGTTGCCCCGCAGGACGTGCTCCCGAGAGATGACGATGTCGATTTCCGATGCGCCGGCTTCCACCGAGGCCCGGATCTCGGCGATACGCTGCGCGAACGGGCTCTGTCCGGCCGGAAATCCGGTGGATACGGCGGCGACCGGGATGCGGCTGCCGGCGAGCGCCTCGAGCGCGTCGCCGATCCGGCTGTGGTAGACGCACACGGCGCCGACGCGCAGCGGCATGTCCGGGACGCCGAGCGCCGCCAGGATGTCGGGCCGGACGGGCTGGCGCGCCTTGCCGCACAGCCGGCGCACGTTGCCCGGGGTATCGTCGCCGGCGAGGGTCGTGAGGTCGAGGCACGAAACGGCGCGGAGGAGCCAGGCGGCCTGCCAGGCTTTTTTGACCGTCCGCCGCGTCCCGAGCGTCGCGGCGCGCTGCCGCAGCGCGGCGGGGTTGACGCGGGAATGCCGCACCCAGGCGAGGTCCAGCTCCGTGCCGGCGTTGCGGGCGATTTCCGTAGGGATCATACGCTGGATTCGGGCGAAGTGAAACGGGCGACTGCCGCGAGCGCGGGGATGCGCCGGAGCGCGATCCGCTCCTCGGGCGACGGGTAGACGGGGCGATCCCGCTCGCGCTCGACCACGCACAGGAAGCCGAGCGGCTGGTCGGGGGCGGCGATGAACTGATGCCACGTATCCGGTGGAACGCGGACGACGTCGAACGGCGCCAGCGTCAGCACCCGCTCGCCCACGACGGCCTGGCCCCGGCCGCGGAGGATAAATACAGCATGTACATGGCGATGTTTCTCGAACGAAGAGTGCCCGTCGGGCCCGATTTCGAAGTATCGGCCCTGGACGGGGAGACCCTCCTCGAACAGAACCTGCCGGCACACGGCCGCGTGTCCGGCGTCATCGGTTTTGTAGGGATGCACGTCCGTTTCGGTCCATCGAAACCCCTCGGGGGCATCTACGAAGCGGCGATGCACCGGCGCGTCGTCCATCGGATTGGCGGGATCAGGAGAGCAGGGAACGGGCGGCGGTCTCGACGCTCTCGCGGAGCGTGCCGGCCCGGGCGGTAAGGTCGGCGGCCTGGAGCAGGCTTCCGCCGATCAGCAGCATGGCATCCAGGCCGAACGCGTCGACGAGCTCGCCGGCGCGCTCGACGGTCATGCCGCCGGCCGGCACGGGCAGCGCGGGGCGGACGCCCGCAAGCGGCGCGCGCATCGTCCGCGCCATCGCGATGCAGGTGTCCCGGTCGTAGCTGAAGCGGCCGCCGTAGTTGGCGAAAATTACGGCATCGGCGCCGAAAAGGCGAAACAGCTTGCCGAACAACGCTTCCGGCGCGATGCGCGTCGCGCCGGCGAAGCTGGGATGCGCAAACAGGGGGATGTCGAGCCGATCGGCGAGCGCGCGGTACGCCGGCAGGCCCACCAGCATCGGAGCGGCCATGACGGCGCCGACGCCGAGCTGCTGCGCGAGGTCGGCCTGCCGTTCGAGCTGCGCCGGCGCGCCGGTGAGGTTGGGCACGTACACGATGCGCCGGCCGAGCCGCTGGCCGGCGTCGTCAACCGCCCGCTGGCAGGCGCGGACCCGGGCCTCGAAAGGGGCGAAAGGGGCGTCGGAGAAATAGTGGTCGTCCTTGATGAAGTCGATCCCGCCGTCGGCGATGCGCGCGCATACGGATGCGATCTCATCCACATTCATCCCCACCGGCTTGATGGCGGCGCAGAGGAGGGGGCGGTCCTGGATGCCGACGGCGGCGCGGAGCCCGGCGATGCCGTGGCGCGGCCCGGGCAGCAGGCTCGTCCAGGCGGCGGTCGGCTCGAAATCGAGCAACGACACCTTTTCGTGCAGGGATACGTTGCCGAACAGGACGTTCAGGCATTGCGCGGCGTCGGTGCAGCCGGTGTCCGGGAGCTGGAGCGTCAGGTGGCAGCCCGGATCGGCCGGCACGAGCGAGAGGATTTCGCCGGCGAAGCGTTCGCGCACGAACGGGTACGCGTGGGCGACGTCGGGCGGCGTCTCGACCGTCTGTTCGATCAGGATCGAGGACGCCAGCGACGCCGCTTCCGCGAGCGGGAGAGCCAGGTTGAGCGTGACCCGCATGCCGGCGCCCGGGTCAGGCGACGGTGCGGGCGTGATAGGCGGCGCCGATGATGCCGGCGTCGTTCTCGAGTTCGGCCGTGATCAGTTCGGCCTCGGTATGCAGCAGGTCGAAAAACTTGGCGCGTTTGTTCGGTTTGCTGACGCCGCCGCCGATGATGATGACGTCCGGCCCGAAGAGAAACTCGATGTGGTCGAGGAATTCCTGCACGCGCTTGGCCCAGGCGCTCCAGCCGAGGTCATGTTTCTTGCGGGCGCTGTCGGCGGCGTAATGCTCCGCATCCCCGCCCTTGAATTCGAGGTGTCCGAGTTCCGTGTTGGGCACGAGGCACTGGTTGATGAAGAGCGCGCTGCCGATGCCGGTGCCGAAGGTGAGGAGCAGGACGAGCCCTTCCCGGTTTTTCCCCGCGCCGTAGGCCAGTTCTGCCACGCCGGCGGCGTCCGCGTCGTTCACGACGACGGTCTTGCACCCCGTCCTGTGCTCGAACAGGGCCTCGGCGTTGGTGCCCAGCCACGATTTGTCCACGTTGGCGGCCGTTTTGGCGACCCCCCGTTTGATGCGGGCCGGGAACGTGCACCCGATGATGCCCTTCCAGGAGAAATGGTCGACGATTTGACAGACCACGTGCGCCACGGCCTCGGGCGTGGCCGGCTGCGGGGTTGGGATGCGGTAGCGTTCCTTCGTGAGCGAGCCGGTTGCCAGATCCACCGGGGCGCCCTTGATGCCGGATCCGCCGATATCGATGCCTAGAATCTCCACGGTTTCTTAAATCTTTATCTGAGTCGGACGGGACAATGCTGCGTGTAAGTGCTAAAATCGAAAACCTAGTTTATCGGGTTTTCAAAAGACGTGAAAAAACAGACAAGTCTATGCGAACGTTCCTTTTTGCCTGCTTGCTGATGACCCTCTCCCTCGGTTCCTGCCAGTGCTCGAACAAGCCGGAGACCGGCCCGGTCGAAAACACGAACTGAGAGCCGGCGTCAGGGTTGCCAGTTCCAGTAGGTGAGCTTCCAGTCGTTGCCTTCGGCGGCGACGGCAGCCACATAGCCGTGCTCGAAGGGGATCGCCTGGAGCGTCCATCGCGCCGGATCCTCCGGGTCGACGCGTGATTGCAGCAGCCGGGCCGGTTCGCCCGGCGTCAGGCTCACGTCGAACTGGTTGAGCGGAAGCGACAGGCCTTCGCCGCGCGCCTTAATATACGCTTCTTTTCGCGTCCAGCAGTTAAAGAACGCGAGCGGCTGTGCGTGCGACGGAAGACCGCGCAGGGTAGCCACTTCCCTGGGCGAAAAAAAGCGTTCGGCCACGCCGTCCTGCGCGGCTTCAGGGCGGACGCGTTCCACGTCGATGCCGATCTCCCGGCCTCGGGCGATGGCGTACAGGGCGTAGCCGCCACTGTGCGACACGTTGAAGGAGAGTTTCTGGCCGTCGATCTCGGCGTTGAGCGCCGGCTTGCCGTAGGGGCTGTAGTAGAATTGCAGCGATTCGGGCCGGCGATCGACGTAGGCGCCGAGTATGTGCCGCAGCACGCCCCGGGCGACGATGTAATCGTTCCGGTTATGGTCGAACTTGTACCGGCCGGCTTTGGCTCGCTCGTCCATCGACAGCACGCTTTCCAGCAGGGCGATGTCTTCGGGGCGCTGGTGTAGCAGCGCGCGCCACACATGGATCTCCTGCGCGGCAAGCGTTAACGATGCGGGTGGCCGGCGCCAGGGAATTGAGGGAACCATTGGATGTGTCACTTATCAAAAAGGCGTATCGCTCGCGAATGGCCCGCACACGCGGCGTGAGGCGCAACGGCCCCGGCGTGTGTGATCGAATGTCGTCACGCCCTGCCCGGGGTTCAGATTTTTGTACCGCAACCGTTCCATCGCCCGTCCTGGCGTCGCATGCGCATTCCTGAAGAGAAGGTAGATGAAGTACGCAGCGCCGTCGGCATCGTCGACGTCGTGGGGGACTACGTTGCGCTCAAGCGGCGGGGGTCGAACTATGTCGGCCTCTGTCCTTTCCACAAGGAGAAAACGCCCTCGTTCAACGTCAACCCCGAAATCGGCATCTACAAGTGTTTCGGGTGCGGCGCCGGCGGCAACAGTTTCCAGTTCCTCATGCGCCTCGAGAACATCGGCTTCGTCGAGGCCGTGCGTATGCTGGCCGACAAGGCCGGCATCGCGCTCCCCGAGGACGACGCGCCGCCGGAAGCCAGCGAAAACGAGGCGATCTACCACGCGCTCCGCTTCGCCGCCCGCTTTTTTTATCGGCATCTCACCCAGGAGCCTGAAGGCCGGGCCGGCCTCGCGTACCTGACGGATCGCGGCTTCACGCCGGAGACGATCAAGCACTTCGGCCTCGGCTATGCGCCGGATGCCTGGGATGCGCTGCTCACGGCGGCCGGCGCGGCGTCGATCGAGGTCGACATCCTCGAAAAGGCGGGGTTGATCATCCCCCGGAAGGACAAGTCGGGCCATTACGACCGCTACCGCGGACGGGTCATCTTTCCCATCTTCTCGCACATCGGCAAGGTGCTCGGGTTCGGCGGGCGCATCCTCAAGCCGGCGGACGACCAGCCCAAATACATCAACTCGCCCGAGACGAGCGTCTACCACAAGAGCCAGGTGCTCTACGGCCTCTCGCAGGCGCGCGACGAGATCCGCCAGCGCGGCGAGGTCATCCTCGTCGAAGGCTACACCGACGTCATCACCCTGCATCAGGGCGGCGTGCGCCATGTGGTGGCGTCGAGCGGGACCGCCCTCACGCCCGAGCAGGTGAAACTGCTGGCCCGCTACGCGAAGCGGGTGCTCGTGCTGTACGATGCCGACTCCGCCGGCGCGAACGCGGCCGTCCGCGGGATCGACATCGTGCTGGAGCAGGGGCTGGCGGTGTATAGCCTGGCGCTGCCGGCCGGCGCAGATCCCGATTCGTTCGTGCGCGACAAGGGCGGCGAAGCGCTGCTGGCGTATATCGACCGCAACCGGCAGGACTTCGTGGCCTTCAAATACGCCCAGGCCCGGGCGTCCGGCGCGCTCGACACGCCAGAGGGACAGGCCCAGGCCATGCGCTCCATCCTGGAAACCGTCGCCCGCCTGCCCGATCCGCTGTTGCGCGAGACCTACCTGCGCCGGGCGAGCGATGTGCTGAAGGTGCCCGACATCGAATTGCGCGGGGTGCTAGATACCATCGGAAAGAAGCAGCGCAAGGCGGCCCCGGCGCCACCGCCTCCGCCCGATCCGTACGCGGTCTACACGGCGGACGACGATGTCGTCTACGACGAGGCGGGCTTCGCCGAGGCGGCGTCAGCCGGCGGCAGCGCGCCGGCGTCCGTCTCCCTGCAGCCCCTCCCTCAGGAGAAGATGCTGTTCCGGCTGATGCTGGAGCACGGCAACCCGATGGTCGAATACATCCTCGGCCACATGTCGATGGATGAGTTCAGCGAAGGCGTCATGCGCAACGCCGTGGAGAAGGTGCTCGAGATGTATCACGCCGGCGGCGTGGAGAGCCAGCGATTCATCGAGTCCGATGCGCCCGCGCCGATCCGCGCGCTGGCGACGGAGGTCCTCATGCAGGAACACGAACCGTCGATGCACTGGGAGCGCAAGCAGAACATCCCCATCCCCCGGTTCAACAAGGAGCCCTACGAGACCGCCGGCGACAGCATGATGCTTCTCAAGCTGCGCCGGGTGAAACAGGCCATCGAGCGACACAATGAGGTCCTCTTCCGGGCGGAAAAAAACGGGGAGGAGCTCCGCCCCATCCAGGAGCAGCTGATGGCGCTCCACGAACTCCAGAAACAGATCAAACGGAAAGCGTTTCTGGAATCGACGTGACGGCCTCCCCCCCGTCCCGTTTATAGACGGTAGACGACGCCGCCGCTCAGGCGGAACGCCTTGCCGACGTTTTCACCGGACACCGTGTAGCCGAAACCGACGCCGACCCCCAGCGAGGAGGTCAGGGGCGTATAGAGATTTCCGCCCAGCCGCAGGAACGAGATCGCGTTCGATGGAAACGGGACGCCCGGCCCGATGTCCGTGCCCTCGCCCGACCGCTGGAGGTGCGCCCATCCATCGGCGTAGATGCGGCGGGCACCGAATCCGCCCCGCAGGATGGCATCGAACGCCCCCGGGACGTCCACCGAGGCGCCGGCCACCGTGACGTCGCTTCGCCAGATGTAGCCGGCCTGCGCGGCCACGAAGGCCCCGCCGGGGAGGTCTACCTGGGCAATGGCGCGGCCGTCCAGGTTGGTCGATCGGTGCCCGATGGCCACCGGCGCATCCACCGCATAGTGGGTGGTGGGAGTCATGGCGCCGACCGATGCGAACAGCTTGAAGGTCGCGTCGGCGAGCGACCGCGTGAGCACGCGCGCCTTCACGCACAGGGCGAGGTCCTGCAGCGCCGACTCGTCGAGCGCCGGGTTGTTGGCCGACCGGGCCGAGATAAACGGCAGGTTGACGATCAGGTCGATCTTCGAGGTCAGGCCATAGGCGGCGTACAGGCTCACACTCTGCGTGGTGATTTCACCGAGACCGGGTTCGGATACCTTTTCGCTGCCGACATAAAACGACTCGTATTGCTCCCAGCTGTAGGATAAGGCGAGGTCCAGGCGGCCCTGGCCCTTGTTGAAGCCGTCGATCAGGCCCTGGGCGGCGGCCGGAGCGGGAATGAGGATGAGGCCGGCCAACACGGCGCCGGCCAGGCGACGCAGGGCGCGCCTGGAATACAGGAATACAGACATGAGGTTGGTAGAGGTTGGTGGACGGCTGCTCAGGCCGGATGATTGCCGTGTGCCGGCAACGGATGCGTCGGGGTATCGAGGGCTTGCAGTAAACGATACCCGCCGGCTTACCGGCGACGTTCGAGCGATGGGTTATATACTGACATGTCGCCTTGAATCGCAATCCGGCCCCTTCATTTTACCCTTTCATGGCGGCGCGGCCTCCTGGAATTTGGCGTCCGCCGCACGGCCCCGGAAGCCGTTTCGGCCGCCGCGTTCTTTCTTCGGATAGGAGGCGTTTGTACGTTCTCGCATAAATAGACGGCGATTCCCGTCGATAAATCATTCAAAAGGCGTATCTTGAGGCGCCCACTCGACGGCGTTTCGCGCGTCAGGCAACCGGCGTCGCGCCGCGACGGCCCGGCGCATCGTGTACGAATCGCACCTGTCACCACCCCTGGAACGTTATTTGGCGGCAATGAAACAGCAGGATATGCCCGAACTGGTCGGCGCGCGCGTGCGCAGCAGCAACGGGCATGAGGAATCCGGCGTGATAGCGCGGTTTCCCACGGCGACGTCCGCCCAGCGCGTGCCTAAAAACGCGTCACTCGATCACACCGGCCTCTACTTCAACCGGGAGCTGAGCTGGATCGACTTCAACTGGCGCGTCCTCTATCTCGCCATGGACGAGCGCATACCGCTGCTCGAACGGGTCCGTTTTCTCGCGATCGCATCGTCCAACCTCGACGAGTTTTTCCGCAAACGCATCGGCGGGCTCAAGCGGCAGGCGGCCGCCGGCGTGCGCCGACTTTCCCCCGACGGCCGCACCCCCGAGCAACAGCTCGCCCTGATCTCGCGCAGCGTGCCCCGGATGTACCGCGAGATGGCGACCATCTGGCAGCGGACGCTCAAGCCGCTGCTGGCGTCGGAAGCCGGCATCCAGGTGGTCAACTACAGCGACCTCGGCACCCGTCAGAAAGAGCGGCTCGACCGGTACTATCAATCCAATATTTACCCGATCCTCACCCCGCTGGCGGTGGACCCCGGGCATCCGTTTCCGTTCATCTCCAACCTCAGCCTGTCGCTCTCCGTCATGCTGCGGCATCCGCGGCGCGGCAGCGAGCATTTTGCGCGCCTCAAGGTGCCCAAGAGCCGGCAGCGCTGGGTGGCGCTGGAAGAACCGAACCACTTCGTGCCCATCGAGCAGGTCATCGAACACAACGTCGAGAGCCTGTTCCGGGGGATGGAGGTGCTCAACGTCAATGCCTTCCGCATCACCCGCAACGCCGATATCCGGCGCAACGAGGAGGAAGCGGATGACCTGATCGAGATGATTTCGGATGAGCTGCAGGAGCGCCGGTCGGCGCCAGTGGTGCGTCTCGAAGTCGATAGCGACATGCCCAACCACGTCCAGCTGCTGCTGATGCGCGAGCTGGAGCTGTCGCCGGAGGACATCTACCAGACCACGGACGGTCTCGTGGATCACACGGATTGCGCGTTTTTCGCCAACCTCGATCTGCCCGAGCACAAATACCCGGTGTGGGAGCCGGCGACGCCGGTCCGCTTTCATCCCACTAGCGACCCGAAGGACGACCCCAACATCTTCGAGGAGATCAAGCGGCGCGACATCCTCGTGCACCATCCGTACGAGTCCTTCCGCGGCACCGTACAGCACTTCCTCGAGATGGCGGCGGACGATCCCCAGGTGCTCGCGATCAAGCAGACCCTCTACCGCACGTCGTCCGACTCCCCCGTGGCGCTGGCGCTGATGCGCGCCGCGCAGAGCGGCAAGCAGGTGGCGGTGCTCGTGGAGGTGAAGGCCCGGTTCGACGAGGAGAACAACATCGAGTGGGCCCAGATGTTGGAGAAGGCCGGCGTGCACGTCACCTACGGCCTCGTCGGTCTCAAAACGCACACGAAAGTCACCCTGGTGGTGCGCGAGGAAGGGTCGCAGGTACAGACCTATTGCCACATCGGGACAGGCAATTACAACCCGACGACCGCGCGGCTCTATACGGATCTGGGCCTCTTCACGGCCGACCAGGCGCGCGGCTACGACCTCGTCAACCTGTTCCACTACCTGACGGGCTACGCGCCGGAGCAGCAGTACAACGAACTGCTCGTCGCGCCGCGGGACATGCGGGACGCCTTCATTCGGCTCATCCGCCGGGAAGTCGATTTTCAGAAAAGCCACGGCAACGGACGCATCGTCGCGCAGATGAACGCCCTCGACGATGTGGAGATGATCAAGGAGCTCTATCGGGCGTCGCAGGCCGGCGTGTCGATCGACCTCATCATCCGCGGCCACTCCCGGCTCCGCCCGGGCCTCGCCCGCTTCTCGGACAACATCCGCGTCATCAGCGTGCTGGGCCGTTTCCTCGAACACGGACGCATCTACTACTTCCACAACAACGGCGCACCGCGCGTCTACATCGGAAGCGCCGACTGGATGCGGCGCAACCTCGACGATCGGGTGGAAGTGGCTACGGAGATCGTGGACGAAGCCATCAAACAACGGCTGATCGAAACGCTGCGCGTCGCCCTCAACGACCGCCGCTCCGCCTGGGAGCTGCGCTCGGACGGCCACTACGTCTTGCGCCGCCCCGGTCCGGGAGAAGAGGATTCAGGCTACCAGGAAGTGATGATGCGCCGCGTCCACGCCTGGAGTCGGGAAGAATGAGGTTCAAGGTTTGAGGTTCAAGGTTTAAGGTTTAAGGGGAAGCATCCTTGAACCTCGAACCTCACACCTTGAACCCTTCTACGGCATCGACGGCGCCTGGTCGGCGGCGAACACCATCCGCTGGGTGAGGCCCATCGGCTGGCCGGGTTGCACGTCTTCGTGGAACCGCCGGCTCGCGACCTGGGCGGAGGTGGACAGCTCCCGCCAGAATCCCGTCTTCCAGAGACTCAGGTGCAGGCTGATGATCGCGTGCTGGATCTGCCGGTAATAGGTGGGGTGCTCCTCGGCCAGCGTCTCGAATCGCCGCGTGAGCAGTTCGAGCTGGGTCATGTTTTCGGTGGTGAATCCGAAGTGACCGATGTCGTCCACCAGCGCCTGGTACTGCTGGTCCCATACCGTCACCTCGGTCGGGTCCGACAGCCAGAAGGCCTCGCGATCGAACCGGAAAACCCGGCTCGGGTCGAACACGGCGAGTCCGTTCGCCTCCAGCCGGCTTGAGGCGCCGAGGGGGAGGAAGAAGCGGACCGGCCCGTTGGCATGCCAGGCGGTGAGGCGGGCATTGCCGGCCGCCGGCACGCGCTCGCCGGCCGCGGCGTCGGGCAGGTCGAAATGGGGATTCAGGGTCCGGAAACGGTTGTAGACCGACGTGTCGGCCGCGGCCGCGCCCCATTCCACTTCGCCATCCAGGCAGGCCAGCGCCTCGATCAGCTCGGCCAGCGTGACGCTGGCGTCGTCGGCCAGCTGGACGCGCTCCATCCGCAGCGTCAGCGACGTGTCGATGGGCGTGCTCTCCGTGCTGCGGAGCGCGCCGTACGCGGACGGCACATAGGTGCGCGAATACGTGCGGAACCCGGTGTCCTCCGAGACCTGGTCGTACCCTTCGGTCAGCGCCCACATGTAGGCGTCCAGCACGGTGGAGGACGGCGTGTACCGTGTCGACGGGTCGTTGAGGTATTTCTGGTAGATCTTGTAGATGTTGAACGGACCCGTGTGGTAGGCCGAAATGCCGGGGATTTCGTGCCCGACGGCGTTGCTGTAGCCTTTCATCAGGATGAACGCCGGCTCCATGGTCAGCATCGGGTGCCATTCTTCCCAGATCTGAACGGGGGCCCCGCGGTCGGTCTGCAGCGCGTAGCTGTAGATCCCGTTTTTTCGGAGCAGGTACGGCATCATCTGGTAGCGCCCGCGCGCGCCGACGGAGGAGACGAGCCGGTCGTCGTTGAAGGTTTCGACGGTGCCGATCTCCGTCGACAGCAGGCTCAGCCCGAGCATGCGCGACAGCTTGATTTCGTATTCGATGAAGCCGGCCTCGCGGCGGCGCGCGTCGTAGATCTGGTCGACGCGGCCCCATTTCACCACAATCGCATCGTTCGGGATGCCCTTGCGGCGGTACTTGGCGACGAGCCGGTTGCTGACGGCCGCGCGGAGCTGGTCCACCAGCTTCCAGTCGGTATCCGGGCCGGCGTAGAATTGTGTGCGCTCCTCCTCGAGGGTGTACCGCTCCAGCAGGCTGTTCGTGCGGCTGTCGATCACGCGGATCGTAAAGTTGTCGTCGACGGCCTGCCGCATCACGTAGATGTTGAGCAGGTCGCGGAACGGCGCGACGAGTTCGCTCTCGATCGGGCTGTGTTTGAGCGAATAGAAGGGCGCCGAAAAGAGGGCGCTGTGGAGGCGGTCGGGGTGATTGTCGAGATCCTTGAGCGTGAACGAGGTACCGACGGGCCGGCCGAACGGGAGCGTGGCCGGATCGACGCGGGTCGACGGAACGTCGGTCCGGTTCGCCGCGAGCCGATCGAGGAACGCCTCCGCCAGCCCTTCGAGCGGACGGGCCCAGACAAAAACGACGAGGATGCAAACCGACACGCCAACCGTCATGACGCTGAGCGAGCGGAGCCACGAGCTGCGCCCGCCAAGCGTGGCCTCTGCCGAGTTTGCGACAAGCTTATCCATAGGTTAATTACACAGCAAAAAGAGTTCTGCACGAGGTGCAAGGAGACGTGCCTGAAGGGAGAGGAGGGACGCGGGCCGGCGAGCCCCGATCATCGCTCGGCCGGCGCCGTCGACGCGGACAAGCGGCGTGCCCGATCGCCGGCGCACCGAGGAGGATGCTTCCATGGTCATGCCGTGGCCTTATCGACCGAAAACGCGCGGGCGCGATCGGTCAGGTGCTGGAAAAGAGGGCGCATCGCTGCACCCATTTTTTCCGGATGAAACTGGACGCCCAGGATCCGGCCGTCCGGTCGCTCGATAGCTTCGATGACGCCGTCGGGCGCGGTGGCCGAAACACGATATCCCTCACCAACAGACGCAAGCGCCTGAATGTGTCGGGTGTTGACCGACACGTTCGTGCGCCTGAGAATATCGTGCAGGACGGATTCGGGTCTGATCTCTATATCGTGCATTTTGGCTCCGCGTTTAGCGCTATGCACCATCGTTTTTTGTTGACGCTCCACGTCGCCATAGATCCGCCCCCCGGCGCGCGCATTGAGCAATTGCATCCCGTAGCAGATGCCCAGGATCGGCAGATGCCGCTCCAGCGCACGCGTCAGATAGCGCTCGTCCGCCGCCGTACGCGCCGGATCTGTGGCCCCGAGGTCTTCCGGCAGCTCGCCGATGAGCCCCTGCACGATCGCCGGCCCGCCGGTGATCACCAGCCCGTCGAGGCGCGCGACCAGCGCGTCGATGACCTCGTCCGGAACGGACATCGGTAAGATCACCGGGATCGCCCCGGTCGACGCGACCGCCTCCACATAGGCGCGGTCGAGCCGCTGCTCGTCTTCGTTGAACGACGTAGTAATTCCGATCAAGACGTCCATCGGTTGGTCTCGGAGGCTGGTTCAGGATGCGCTGGCCGGCGCACCCCTGAGGTCGATGTGAACGGGGCCTGACCGTGGTGGTGGCGCTCATACCACGTCTCGGTCTGCTGCCATCGAGAAAGTCCCCGCCCGGGTGTCCATCCGCTACGTCCTGTGCCCTCTAATAAGCATCATGTAACGCAGGGACCTGTCACGGGGCGGTCACAAAATCGTGCTATCTTCTTTGCATTACGAACTGACGGACGGACAGGGGGCTGGATGCCGGATGCTGGATGTTTGGAATCGCCGGGTATCCTGCGTCCAAACCATGACCCCACGACGTCGAAAGGCCTCGTGCGAAATGAGGAAGAGAGAAGGGCAAACCGCGAGAGGCCCCGGGAGGGGCAGGCAGGCGGTCAGAATGCTGCGGAGGTGCTGCCGCGGCCTTGCGTGCTGAAGACGCGGAAGAGGAACGAGGAGCCGGCCGGCAACGGACCCTCATACCGCGCGGCGCCGGCGTCGGGTTCCGTCCCGTCGGATGAAAAATGGATCGCCATCCCGGGGAAGGCCGTGTTGGCCCTCACCAGCCCGCCATCCACCCGGACCCCCGGAGGCGGAATCCGATACGCAATCCCGCCCGCCAGCCGGTCCAGCCGCGGCAGTTCGCGCTGCCCGAGGCGGTTCGCGAAGACGTTCCACGCGGCCGCGCGCTCGACGGCGCCCCGCGCCGGCGAACTCGTTTCCCAGGATGGCGCCGGAGCCCAGGCGCGTTCGGCGAGGCCGAGCAACTTCGGGAAGATGAGGTACTCGAAGCGCTCCCTCGACACAGCATTTTCACTCCAGAGCTGCCCCTGGATCCCCCGGATCCTGTCGCGCCCGGAGGCCGTAAGCCGCTCGCGGCCGGCCGCCAGGGCGTCGGGGTCGAGCGGGTGCCCCATCCGGTCGGTCCGCGCCGACTTGAACAGGTCCAGCGGGGTGAAGGCGAACGCCGCATAGGTGTCCACAAAGCCGGCCCAGTAGTAGCCGGGTTCTTCCGGGTCCTTGTCGTACGCCAGGTCGAAATACAGGTCGCCGGCGTTGCTCATCACCACGTCGTAGCCGGCATTGGCGAGGCGGTAGGCGTTGTCCTCATCCCCCCAGCCCCATACGGTATTCCAGGTATTGGCCCGCACCTTTTTACCCCGCAGTACCTCGCTCGGGACCTTGCCGGCCTCGCCGTGATGCAGTGCCATCTCTTCCCAGCCGGCCATGACCAGGCCATAGGGCTCGAGCATGGCATAGATCGAGGCGAAAAACGATTCCTTGAGCGCTTCCGGATCCGGGGCGCCGCCGGCATCGCGGCAGGCCGGCGAGCCGACCCATGCGCCACGCGGCACCTCGTCCCCGCCGACGTGGAAGGCGGTGAGCGGGGCGCCGGCCTCGCGGTACAGGGCGACCGTCTCATCGATCACTTTCTGGATGAAGGTGTACGTCGAGGGCAGGCAGACATCGATCACGTTGTCGTTCCACAGCTGGACGGACTGGTACGACGAGGCGTCTTCGGGGTGGATGAGCCGGTATGCCGCGGCCTCGGGGTCGCCGGCGGCCGCCAGCCGGTTGTAGCGCGCCTCCATCGACCGGATCGCGGCGCGGGAGTGCCCCGGGAAGTCGAATTCGGGAATCACCTCGATGTGCCGCTCCAGCGCGAAACGAAGCAAATCGATAAACGCCTCGCGGCTGTAGTATCCCGTGCCGGCAGAAGGCTCGGGGGCGGGTCCAGAGGCGTACGAAGGATACAGCCGGTCGGCCTCGTCGATGGTGTGGCCGCGCCGGGCTCCTACGGCGGTCAGTTCGGGCAGGCCGGCGATTTCCAGCCGCCAGCCCTCGTCGTCCGACAGATGGACATGGAGCCGGTTGAGCTTGTAAAACGCCATCGCCTCCAGGAGCCGCTTCATGCGGTCCGGCTCGTGGAAATTGCGGGCGACATCCACATGCATGCCCCGGAAGGGGAATCGCGGCGCATCGACGATGGCGACGGCCGGCATCACGGCCTCGGGGCCCGTCGCGTCCGGCGGGATCAGCCCGCGCAGGCTCTGGATGCCGTAAAACACGCCGGACGCCGTGGCGCCGCGGATCACGATGCCCTGCGCGGTCGCGTCGAGCCGATAGGCCTCGTCGGCTACGCCGACGCCGGCGCTGACCGGTTCGATCAGCAGCGTGACGATGCCGGGGCCCGTCCCGGTGCCCTCGGCCGTCGCCGGATCGATGCCGAGCGTCTCCCGCAGCGCGCCGGCCAGGTAGCGGGCTTCGCCCGCCAGCCCCTCGCCATGCTGGATGCGGGTCGCGGCGTCGATACGAACGTCACCGCCGGTACGGGTGAGTCGAACAGGGGTGGGGAGGACGGGCGGCAGTTCGGCGGTCGGCAGCAGGGTCAGGCTCGCGTTGGCGTCGTACCGCGAGGCGGGGGTGGGTACCTGCACGATATCGCCCGGGTACCGCGTCGTCTGCTCCGGACGCGTGAAGGGATGGATGCGGACGTGTTCGATGGGCAAGGGGTCGCCGCCTTCGTCCGCCACGAGGTAAAAACCCGCCGGCGCGTCGGTCTTTTTGATCAGCCAGTCGGACGACCGCAGGTCGACGGATACGGAGGCGCCGGGCTCCAGGGGCTGGAAGCCGGGGCCGGGCGAGAGGCGGTAGAAATCGCCGTTGACGTGCTCCACGAGCAGCGGTGTGTCCGGGGCTCCGGCAGCGAAGAGACGGCTGAAGTTGAAATACAGCCGCCAGCCGTGGACCGGGAGGGTGGATGAGCCCTCGTTGGTGATGGTCAGGCGGGAGACGGCCTGCAAGGGCTCCTGAGTCGGGTTCTGGAGGACTTCCCAGTCGACCGCGATCGCGTAGGTGGGAGAGGAAGGAGGCATCGGGTCGCCGGCGCAGCCGGCCAGCAGGAGAAGGACGACCGCAATCAGGAGGCGCGGCATGGTCTGTTACCGTTGGATGTCGAGAAGCGTGATCGGGCGCGGGTCCGGCCTGCCGGCGTGGCCGAGCGACAGTACGAGGACGTCGTCGCCGGCGACTGCGTTGCTGGCCGGAATGCCCAAGCGGCCGTCCAGGAGCAGGTCGGTGACGGCGCTTTTGATCGTCCGCCGGCCGCCTCCGCTGGTCGAAGAGCCGTGAATGAGGCGCAGGGACGACCGGCCGCGCCGGCGGGCCTCGCTCACCGCGCGCTGCGCCAGCCGCACCGCCTCGTCGACGGTCGCCCCGTGCAGGTCGAGCGTCACGGTCTGACCGTCATCGCTGAGGGTGGGAAACGGCATGGCGGATTAAAACTCGTAGAAGGCAAATTGCAAAATGGACCAGGCTCATCGCGGTAGAGGAAGTACCGGAACGTCGCCTTGAACGTTGAAGCTCGATCCTTGGACCTTTAGAACGCGTCGCTTTCGAGCACGACGTTGTCGCGGCCGAACAGGCGTGAGAGGCCGTTCATGAGTTCCGGCGTGGGTTCGACGACGTATTTCCGGCTGTGGACGCGCTGTTTGCCGCCCGGAAGTTCGGGGGCAAAGATATCGAAATAGAGCTTGCATTTGCCCCGGTTCGCGTCGCACAGATCGCGCAGCGCCTCGATGTCGCCCAGTTCGGTCGAGGTGGCATCGACCCGCAGGACGATGCCCTGGATGTACTGGTCGCGCACCTTCCACATCGGGACGATGTCCTGCACCTTGATCTTGACGCTGCCGCCGCGCACGTCGGTGTTGCCGCGGACGAGCACGATCTCATCGACCTTCAGGTACTGCTGGAAGCGATCGAACTCGGACGAGAAGCACGTGATTTCGCCCTGGCCGGTAAAATCCTCCAGGGTGGCGAAGACGATGGGTTTGCCGGTTTTGGTGACCCGTCGCTGGATGTCGGTGATGATGCCGCAGAAGCGGTGCACCGGCGCCTGGGCTCGGAACGGATCGCCGCCGCCGCCATAGGACGGGGCGCCGTCGCCGCTGCCCTGGGCCCGGGCGGCCTGCTGTTCGAGGGCTTCCACGTCGCCGAGTTTCGCCGTCGAGAAGGCGCGCGCTTCCGCGGCGAACTCCTCGAGCGGGTGGCCTGAGACATAGAAGCCGATCAGTTCGCGTTCGGCCTTCAGCGCCCGCGAGCGGGGCCAGGCCTCGACGATGGGCAGGTTGGGCTCCATGGTGAAGGCGTTCGACGAGGCGTCGCCGAAGAGCGAGCTCTGGCCGGCGGCCAGGTCGGCCTGGATCTTCTGCGCGTATTTCATCGCCGGCCCGACGCTTTCCACGAGCTGTGCCCGGTGGCCCTCGAATTCTTCCATCGCGCCGGCCTCGGCCAGGCTTTCGAGGGTCTTCTTGCCGACGACGCGCAGGTCCAGCTTCTTGACGAGCTGAAAGATCGTCGTGTACGGATGCTCCGGATCGCGCGAGGCGACGATGGCTTCGATGGCCGCGATGCCGGCGCCCTTGATGGCGCCCATCCCGATCCGGATCTTGCCGTTCTCGACCGTGAAATGGGCCTGGCTGCGATTGATCGACGGAGGGAGCAGATCGATGTTGAGCCGGCGCGCTTCCTCGAGGAGCACTGCGAGCTTCTTCGTATCCCCCATTTCGTTCGTCATCGCCGCGGCCAGGAACTCGGGGGTGTAGTTCGCCTTCAGATACGCCGTGTGGTAGGCGACGAGCGAATAGGCGGCGGAGTGGCTCTTGTTGAAGCCGTAGCCGGCGAACTTCGCCATCATGTCGAAGACTTCGTTCGCCTTGACCGCGTCGATGCCCTTCTGCGCCGATCCCTCCACAAAGATCTGGCGCTGGGTGTCCATCTCGGACTGCTTCTTTTTGCCCATCGCGCGGCGGAGGATGTCCGCCTGGCCGAGCGAGTAGCCGGCCATCTCCTGCGCCATCTGCATCACCTGCTCCTGATAGATCGGGATGCCGTAGGTGGGGCGGAGGATTTCCTCGAGGACGGGATGCGGATAGACCACCGTCTCGCGGCCGTGTTTGCGGTCGACGTAGTTCGGGATCAGGTCCATCGGGCCGGGGCGATAGAGCGCGTTCATCGCGATGAGGTCGTCGATGCACGTCGGCTTCAGCTTGCGCATCCACTCGCGCATGCCCTCGGATTCAAACTGGAAGATGGCCACCGTATCGCCGCGCTTGAACATGTCGTACGTGGCCGTGTCGTCCAGCGGCAGGGCGTCGACATCGATCTCCACGCCGCGGTTTTCCCGGATGAGGCTGAGCGCGTCGTTGATGATGGTGAGCGTCTTCAGCCCCAGGAAGTCCATCTTCAGCAGCCCGAACGCCTCGATCCACTTGCCGTCGTATTGCGTCGTGACGACCTCGTCGCCCTTGCTTTTCGCGACCGACACCGGCACGTAGTCGCTCACGTCGCCCGGGGCGATGATGACGCCGGCGGCGTGCACCCCCGTGTGGCGTGCGGAGCCCTCGAGCACGGTGGCGTAGTGCATCAGGTTGCGAATCTGGGGATTCGGATCCTTGAGCAGCTGTTTGAACTCGGGGACGGTCGAAAGGGCGAGGTCGAGGTCCACCTTCGGGCCTTCCGGGATCATCTTGGCGATCCGGTCGGCCTCGGACAGCGGGATGCCCAGCACGCGGGAGACGTCGCGAATCACCGACCGGGCGCCCATCGTCCCGAAGGTGATGATCTGGCAGACGTTTTCGCGGCCGTATTTCTGGACGACGTAGTCGATCACGAGCCCGCGACCCCGGTCGTCGAAGTCGATGTCGATGTCCGGCATCGAGACACGTTCGGGATTCAGGAAGCGCTCGAAGAGGAGGTCGTACGCGAGCGGGTCGATGTTGGTGATGCCGAGGCAGTAGGCGACGGCGCTGCCGGCGGCCGAACCGCGCCCCGGCCCGACGCTGACGCCGAGGGTGCGGGCCGCCGTGGTGAAGTCCTGCACGATGAGGAAGTAGCCGGCGTAGCCCATCGTCTTGATCACCCCGAGCTCGTAGTTGAGCCGGTCGACCACATCCTGGCTGAGGGGATGATACCGCTCCACCGCCCGCTCGAACACGAGGTGCTTGAGGTAGGCGTCCATGTCGTTGCCGTACGACTCCGGGATCGGGTAGTGCGGCATGAGCAGGGTGCCCATCGGGAGGTCGAAATGGCATTTGTCGACGATGTCGCGCGTGTTGTTGAGCGCGCTTTCCCGCTGGATGGGCGTAAGCCCCTTCAGCGAGCCGAGCATCTCGTCGGTGCTCTTCAGAAAGAACTGATTATTCTCGAACCGCATCCGGTTCGGGTCGTGCAGGTCCTTGCCGGTCTGCAGGCACAGCAGCACGTCCTGCGCTTCCGCATCCACCTGTTCGACGTAGTGGACGTCGTTCGTGGCGATGATCTTGACGTTGTATTCCGAGGCCCACCGCAGCAGCACCTCGTTGCACCGGTGCTGCTCGGGGATGCCGTGGTCCTGGATTTCGACGTAATAGTCCTCGCCGAAGATCTCCAGATACCGCTCGAACGCGACGCGCCCCGCTTCTTCGCCCTTGTTGAGGATGGTTTGAAGCACCTCGCCCTGGAGGCAGCAGGTGGTGGCGATGAGCCCGGACGAGAGCCGCTTCAGCAGGTCCAGGTCGATGCGCGGCTTGTAGTAGTAGCCCTCGGAGTACGAGAGCGAGGAGAGCTTGATGAGGTTCTGGTAGCCCTGGGCGTTTTTGGCCAGGAGGATCTGGTGGTACCGGACCTTGTCCGACCGGTCCTGCATGCCGCTCGGCGTGATGTAGAACTCGCAGCCGAGGATGGGCTGGACGCCGGCTTTTTTGGCTGCCGTGAAGAATTCCGGCACCCCGTAGAGGTTGCCGTGATCGGTGATCGCCAGGGCGGCCTGCCCGTGTTCGGCCGCCTTCGCTACCATGGTCTTTATCTGGGCGGCTCCGTCGAGCAGCGAGTACTGGCTATGGCAATGAAGATGGCTAAAATCACACGTGTGCATTCCTGAGCGGAAACGTTGGATCCGGAGTTGGCTCGACCTCGAGGCGCGCGATCATCCGGCGAAGAGCGTAGGCCGGCGCGACACCTCCAAGGAACGGAAAATGCGGCCCCCGATCAACGGGTGTGGATAACTCGAATCGGGTCCGGATTCGGCCGGCCGAGGCCACTTTTTTTGCGAATTTGAGCCCTTAAAAGTGTGAATTCCGCCTAAACGGCGAAAAAACCGCGGTGTGAGGCGGGAACGCGAGGGCGACGGACGAGTTTTCCGTGTGACACAACGGAGGCGTGACCGCCTTCCATAGCCAAATGGTGTCATCTGGCGCCTGAAAAGGGGCCAGATTCGGGCAGAAAAGCATTAATGCTTGACTCCACTGGGAGTGGGTGTTACGTTTTTTCCGTCATTTCCCGGGGTAACAGGCGCTGTTGTCTGGCCTCTCGACATCTGTTTCGATTCATCTCAAGGAGAGTAGAAAATGAGCAAATTCGAAGAACTTAGAGATTTTGTACATGGACTGGAGCGCGATTTTTCTCAGTTCTACGAGAAAGGCAACAAAGCCGCCGGTACGCGTGTCCGTAAAGCCATGCAGGATCTGAAGAAAATGGCTCAGGATATTCGTACGGAAGTGCAGGAGAAGAAGGCGTAACCGCTGCTTCCTCCGCCACTTACGATGTGAAAGGCTATGCCATCCGGCATAGCCTTTTCCATTTCCGGCCGGCACGTCTATGCCACGCATTGCTAACCCGTTTGCAGCCCGGGGTCCGGTAGCCGCCATCAGCGCCGTCTGTTATGCGGCGCTGTGTCTGGCGCTGTGGCCCGTACCGCTGCTCAACAGGCTCCAGGTGGAATCGGCCGCGCTGCTCGCGACGGCGGGCTTTTTTGCGGCCGGCCTCGGCGCGCTCCGTTCGTTCGCCGCCGGCGGCGGCTTCGGGCGCGAACTGGGGCGCGCGCTGGCTGCAACCCTCGTCCCGCTCGCGCTGATGACCGCGGCCATGCTCTGGGCGCCGAATTGCACGTACGGGCAGGGGCTGGCCTTTTTCGTGCTCTTCGTACTGCCCAGTGTGGTCCTGGGCGTCTCCCTCGCCTGGGCCCTCGCGCTGCCGCACGGCCGCCGCCGCACGGGCGCCTTCCTCGCCGCCGGCGCGGCGCTGCTCGTCGCGCCGGTCGTGTTCGACATCGGTTTTCATCCCCAGTTTTACAGCTACAACCACGTCTTCGGGGGATTTCTGGGGCCGATATACGACGAGGAACTCCTCATCCGGTCCGGCCTCGTCGTCTACCGCGCGATGACGATGCTCGTCGCGCTGCTGGCCTACACGCTGGGCGAAGCGCGGCGCGGGCGTCGGAAAACGGGGCTGGCGCTGGGCGCGGCGCTGCTGCTGGCGGCCGGCTACGCGCTGGCGCCGCGGCTCGGCATCGTGACGACCTACGGCCGCCTGGCGAGCGAGCTCGGCGGGATGATCGTGACGCCGCATTTTGAGATCTATTACGATCCCGCGTCGCTGACCGACGGCGAACTCCAGGTGCTGGCCGAGGATCACGAATACCGCTATCACGTGCTCGCCACGCGGCTGGGCGTCGAGCCGCCCGAACGCATCCGTTCCTATCTCTACCCCGACGCGGACACACGGGCCCGCCTCACCGGGGCGCGTTTTACCAACGTCGCGCCGGTATGGCTCGGCCGGCCGCAGGCACACGTGCTCCTCGACGCCTACACCGACGTGTTTCCCCACGAACTGGCCCACGTCTTTTCGCGGAGCTTCGGGATGCCCGTCATCCACGCCTCGTGGTCCGTCGGCCTGGTCGAGGGGTTCGCCGAGGCGATGGAGCCGCCGAGCGGCCGGCCCTCGATGGACGAGCAGGTGTATGCCGCAGCGTCGGCCGGCGGCGCGGATCAGGAGGCCATGCTGGCCGTACGCGCGCGAAGCCTGGCGGACCGGCTCTCGCCGTTCGGGTTCTGGACCGGGCGCGGGGCCGTTTCCTATACCATGATGGGCTCGTTCGTGCAGTACCTCATCGCGGCGTACGGCGTGGACCGGTTCAAGGCGGTGTACGCCCGCGGCGATTTCGAGCGGGTCTATGGAAAGTCGGTCGATGCCCTCGCCGGCGAGTGGGAGCGCCATGTTGCGCGTCTGCCGGCGCTGGATATCGGTGTGCGCGGCTATGTGGTGCAGCGTTTTGGCCGGCCCTCGTTGTTCGAGCGGGAGTGCCCCCACTACGTGCCTCCGCATATTCGCCGGTATCGCGAGGCACTCGAGGCGCTGGCCGCCGGCGATACCGTGTCCGCCGAAGGCGCCATCGAGGCCGCACTGGCGATCGATCCGCGCTTCGAGGCGGCGCAGGTCGCGCGGGCCGGACTGCTACTTTCGCATGGCGATGCCGCCGCTGCCCTGGAACGATTCGGCGCCTACACGGTCATTCCCCGGGAGGCGCGTGGCGACACCGTCTCCGTCGGGATGCAGTTTGTGATGGCGGATGCTCTCGCGATGGGCGGAGAGGCCGAGCCGGCGCGCGCGCTTTACGCCGCCATCGAACGCAGCCTGCCCCCGTACCAGCACAACGAGCGGGCGCTCGTCCAGCTGCGCGGTGTCCTCGCCGGGCATCCGGGCCTCGTTCGCATCGCGCGCTCGGCGCTGGAGCCGGAAGCAAAGGCGGAGCGGCTGGACGCCTGGCGCGAGACGACGCCGGCGGTGGCCTACCTGCAGAGCCAGTACCTGGCCGCGGCGGAACGCTTCGACGACGCCATCGCGGCGCTCGACGCGGCGCCGGCGCTGTCGCCGGCCCTCGATCGGCAACGGCTGGTATGGCTGGCCCTGTTTCAGTACCGGGCCGGCCGGGTCGTTGACGCCCTCGCCACCCTCGATCGCGCCATCGCGGCCTTCGACGCCGCCGGCGCGCTCGGTGAAGTGCTTCGGCTGACCGACTTTAAGCGCCGGCTGACGTATATTCAGACGCATCCGCTCCCCATCGAAACGCCCCCGACCGCTCCGTCCTGACCGCCAGACGCCCCAGCCCCATGCCCAGCGCCCTGTCGACCCGTATCTCCAAGCGCCCGTGGCGGCGGAACGTGCCCGTGCTGGCGGCATGGATCGTCCTCGTAGCCGGCTGCGCCGGCGCGAAAGAGGCCGGCGAGGGGAAGGAAAGAGAGCCCTTCATCATCGAGCGCGCCGAAAAAAAGACACGCATCGACATCCCGCTCGGCGAGCCGGATTCCGCCGTGCGCAGCATCCAGCTGTACCGGGTCGGGGTATCGGATGGCCCGGGGACGGAGACCGTGGAGGAGACCCAGTTTCCGGTGATCGCGCTCGGCGCCTCGGGGCAACTGGAGCTGAAATTCGACCTGATGGAACAGGTGGGCCGGCCGCTGAGCGTCTTTTTCTATCATGCCGATGCGGCCTGGGAGCGCGATCTTACGCCGTCGGAATACCTGGGAGGCTTCCATCGGGATCAGCTGATCCAGTATACCCCGTCGCGCGCGACGGACGTGCCCTATGTCCACTACGCGTACCGGTTTCCCAACGATGCGATTTCGTTTTTGCTGAGCGGCAACTACATCGTCCGGATCACGGAGCAGGGGATGGAGGACGACGTGCTTTTCGAACGGCCGTTTTACGTGACCGAACAGGCGATGGGGTTGCAGGTCGGGGTCGAAAACATGCTGCTCAGCGATGGCGGGTTCAACGCCGTCCAGCCCTCGGCCGTTTTCCTGCCGTCGCAGTCCCTGCAGCCCAATGCCTACGATTTCCAGGTATGCTTCGTGCGGAACGGTCGCTTCGAGGCCCCGCGCTGCACGGAGCAGCCGCGGCTCTATCAGACGCCGTCGCTGCAGTTTTATCTGGAACCGAACCAGGCGTTCGAGCCGGAGACGTCGGATTATTTCCTCGATTTGAGTGCGCTCCAGGTCGGGCGGCAGCTCGCGCACATCGCCTTCAACGAGGCGCCGTACCGGGTTCAGCTCGAACCGGATTACGCGCGGTTTCCCGGCAACCCGCTGGCCCCGTTTCTCCGGGGGCAGACCGTCATCGCCGGCGCGGTTCGGGATGTCGCGAGTCCGGACGTGTCGGCGCAATACGTCCAGGTGCGCTTCAGCTTCGTGACGGATTCGGGCCGGCCCATCGAGGGCGGCGTGTCGATCCTGGGCAGTTTCGACGGGTGGGATCGCCGGCGGGCTACTCCCATGACGTGGAACGACGACGAGGAGCGCTACGAGGCCGAGATGCTGCTCAAGCAGGGGCAGTATGAATACCGGTATGTCGGCGGTGGTGGCCGGCTGCCACGCGGCACCGTGCCTCGCCCGGAAAATCTGTACACGGCGCTGGTCTATTTCTCCGACATCCGCTTGCAGACGGATCGGTTGCTCGCGGTGGGCGGCGTGCTCGCGCCCTGAACGCCGGGCTAGCGATGCCGCTCCAGGGCGCGTTCGTAGAGTGCCATGTACTTTTTCGCCGAGGCTTCCCAGGAAAAATCGGCGTTCATCCCTCGCCGCATGATGGCTTCCCAGCGTTCGGGTTGCTGGTAGGCCTCGAGTGCGCGCACCAGGGTGTCGTACACCGATTCCGGCGTAAACCAGCCGAAGGTGAAGCCGTTGCCGGTCTCCGGGTCGCCGTCGCTGTCGTGCACCGTGTCCGCCAGGCCTCCGGTGTGGCGGACGACCGGCACGGTGCCGTAGACCAGGCTGTACATCTGATTCAGGCCGCACGGCTCATAGCGGGAGGGCATGAGGAAGAGGTCGCTGCCGGCTTCGATCAGATGCGACAGGCCCTCGTTGTACCCCACGTACAGGCCAACCTGCTCGGGGAACGTCGCCTGGAGCCAGGCAAAAAACCGCTCGTGGCGGGCATCCCCGCTCCCGAGCACGACGAATTGCACGTCGTGGGCGCGGAGGAACGGTTCCATCATGGGGTGCAGCAGTTCGAACCCTTTCTGGTCGGCGAAGCGGGAGACGATGCCCACGACCGGCGTCCGCTCCCGATAGGGGAGTTTGAAGGCTTCCATGAGCCGGCGTTTGTTCAGCGCCTTCCGTTTGAGCGTCTTGGCCGTGTAGTGGTCCTTTAGGTAGGGATCGATGCCCGGATTCCAGATGTCGACGTCGATGCCGTTCAGGATGCCGAACAGGTCGTGGCTCCGCGAGGCGAGGAGGCCCTGGAGCCCTTCGCCGAATTCCGGGGTCTGGATCTCCCGGGCGTAGTTCTCGCTGACGGTGACCAGCAGGTCGGCGAAGACGAGTCCCGTCTTCAGAAAGGAAAACGAGCCGTAGAGTTCGAAGGGGCCGGCGGGGTAATAATGCTCCTGGGGCAGATCCGCCTTGACGACCGTGAGCGGATTGAACCGACCCTGGTATCCGATATTATGGATGGCCATGACGCTCGCCGCACCCCGAAAGAGGTCGTCCCAGGTATATTTGAGCCGCAGGAAGGCGGGAATGAGCCCGGTTTGCCAGTCGTTGCAGTGGAAGATATCCGCCTTCCAGTGATACCGCTGCAGCACGGCGAACACGGCCTGCTGAAAGAGGATGAAGCGCTCGTCTTCGTCCGGGTCGGACGTGTAGGGGGTGGGGCGGTGGAAATACCTCGGGCAATCGATGAAATACACCTCGACGTCCGAGTCCGGCAATTTGCCGTACCAGGTATGGAATCCGACGTCTGCCAGCCCGACGCGCACCACGATTTCGGACAGATCCGCGGCGTAGACCAGGTCGTGATCGATCGTATGGATCGACTCGTAGAGCGGCAGAAAGACCTTGACGTTGCAGCCCAGACGCGCCAGCGCCTTGGGAAGCGCCCCGCTTACGTCGGCCAGGCCGCCGGTTTTGACGAAGGGTACGCACTCGCTGGTGACGAAGCAGATGTTCATGCAGGGATCGTTGAGAGGTTTGGGGTGGCGGTCGACCGGCAGAGAGCGGCAAGAAAAGGGAACGGGTATTGATTCGCCAGTGGCCACCGGGCGTTATCGGGCCGGAATCCAGAAAAAAGACGGCGTAACCTTAATTTTCTGTTAAGATTCGGAGCGAAGCGCTTTCAGTTAAAAACCGGAAAATACCTCATTCGTTGAGGAAGACAAACCCGATTCAATTCCGACAAAAACGTTTTTAGATATGGTAGACAAAAAACAAAGCCCGAAAGGCAAGACGGTCCGCGTAACGTTCGAGTTGCCGGCGGATGTTGCATCCGATCGCGTCGCCGTCGTCGGCGATTTCAACGCGTGGAATCCCGAGAAAGATCTCATGAAGCTCGACCCCAAAAAGGGGATCTGGAGCAAGGCCATGAGCTTCAAACCGGGCGAGACGCACGAATTTCGCTATGTGATCGATGGCGTTCACTGGCGCAACGACGAAAGCGCCGACCGGTACGTCTCCAATCCGTTCTTCTGCGAGAACAGCGTCCTGGAGCTCTGATCGGGCGGCAGGCGACCTGATGTTAAGGCGCGGCGGGCATGGCCCTCCGCGCCTTTTTTTGTGCCCCCGGCGCCCCCCGGTGTGCGTGCGTTTTTGTGGGATTCGTTGGCCGCCTGACGAAAAAGGGTTGCATCATAATGTACTACTTTAGGAAATTACGGTAACAAAAACGGCACAGGTGCGTTTTGGGGTGAAAACAGCCCGGCAAGCCGGCGGCTTTTGGCCGGCTTCCAGGCGACTTGTGATAGGCACGTGCACACAGCGACCCTGGTGACGCATGGCTTGTCGAAGCGCGCAGGTACCGCCCTGAACATAACGAGGACGCGGACCGAGCGTTCGATATTCAATCACCAATCGGAAAATGGTATGCAAGGAGCATATACGAAATCCTTGATCGCTTTCGCGTTGGTTCTGGGCTTCGCTGGCCAGAGCTACGGGCAGATGGTGCGCCCCTCGCAAACGCTCTTCTTCCGGCCCAGCGTGGGCTACGCGAACTATATCGGGGACAACAACAGCGCGATCACATCCGGCGGCTGGAACGTCCTCGGAGAACTCGGTTACCAGTTCTCCCATCATTTCAGCCTGAGCGGCGTTTATGAATATGCCGACTACTCGGACGTAATCCGCCCGGTGGCCTCGACGAACTTCCCGCGCGTCGGCGCCAATTCGACGCGTTCGTCGATCCAGGCCATCCTCCGCTATAAATTCGGGGTCGATACCGCCAAGATTACGCCCTACGTCCAGGCCGGCGGCAGCGTCGCCATCGGCGGCGACCACCCGCTCGACGAACCGGGCTGGGGCCCGCTCTTCGGCCTCGGGCTCGACTTCTCGGTGTCCCCGCGGACGTCCCTGTTCATCGAACTCAACGCCTCCGGCTCGACGCCGGACGAAGCGACGGACGATATCGACCGCAACCGGGTCGGGAGCATGGACTTCCTGAACCGGTTCAATTTCGGCGCCCAGTTCAATCTGAAGCGCCGCTTCACGCCGGTTGAGGTGGACATGATCAACGGTCCGACCCAGCTCGAAGTCGGCGAAGTCGGCACGTTCACCGCGACGTCCAACGTCGACGCCGCCACGCCGCCGGTCGCGTACCGCTGGGAATTCGGCGACGGCACGGACTCGCCGATGCTCGACGGCACGCACTCGTTCTCGCAGCCGGGCACCTACACGGTCCGCTTCAGTGCCGAAAACAAGGGCAGCTCGGACTCTGGCGTGCACACCGTCGTGGTCGTGCCGCGCCCGAATCCGCCCGAGATCGTGACGATCACGGCGAATCCGCCGACGCCGGACACGCAGACCCCCGTGGCCTTCACGTCCAACGTCGTGGGCGAGACGCCGCTCACCTATGCGTGGACCTTCGGCGACGGCGGTACGGCCAACACGGCCAACCCGTCGCACACGTTCACGACGCCCGGACGTTATACGGTGACCCTCAACATCACCAACCGGAACGGTACGGATCAGCAGACGATGCAGGTCGTCGTCGCGCCGACCGAAGCGGCGTACTGCTCCGAGATCCTGGAGCTCAACGCGGCCTATTTCCCGGCCAACTCGAGCGTGCTTTCGGCGCAGGCCCGCGCGAACCTGCAGGAAAACGTCAACATCCTCCAGGATTGCCCGAACCTCAACGTCCGCATCGCCGGCTACGCCGCGCAGGGCGAACGGAATCCGGACTCGCTGTCCAACGACCGCGCCCGTGCCGTCGAAGAGTTCTACATGCAGAACGGCATCCTGCCGAGCCGCGTGTTGAGTGAAGGCGTCGGCCTCGTGCCCGGCCAGACCAGCGCGAAGGAGGGCCGCGAGCTCTATCGCCGCGCCGATACGCTGCCGATGCGATAGCGTCGTCCGGACGTGCCCGGGGCGGGGCCTGACCGCCGCGCGCCGCGACACGATCGGAAACTGAATTGCCTCAATACAACAGGGCGGCTCCGGTACTCCGGGGCCGCCCTGTGTCGTTTCTTGTAACCGGGGTCGTTCTGGAAAAGCGCATAAAAAAGCAGAAGCCCGATCTTACGGGATCGGGCTTCTGCTAAAGGAGAAATAAACTCTGGCTGAGAAAGGGCTTTACGAAAAGCGTGCCAACTCGGGCGCCGGCCTGCATCGCCGGGCCAATCCCGTTTTCTGCTTCAAATTCGACGGTAGCACGTGATCGTCGTCCACGTTTGATACGCCGCCCCTCAGATCCAGTCTCAGATCGAAGCGCCGGGCGTCTCACCCGAAGAGCCACCGCACGACGTACACCGCGATCAGCATCGCGCTGATGTCGGCAATGAGGCCGGCCGGCACGGCATGCCGCGTTTTTTTGACCTGGACGGCCCCGAAGTAGACCGCGATGACATAAAAGGTCGTTTCGGTCGACCCGAACATCGTGGCGGCCATCTTCACCAGGAGCGAATCCTCCCCGTACTGCTGGATCATGTCCGCAACGATGGCGGCCGAGCCCGAACCCGTCAGGGGGCGGATGATCGCCATGGGCAGCACCTCCGCCGGCACGCCCAGCAGGCTCATCAGCGGCCGCAACCCTTGGATGAGGAAATCGAGCGCTCCCGATGCGCGAAACATGCCGATCGCAAACAGGATGGCGACCAGATAAGGGATGATCTTGACCGCCACGCCGAATCCTTCCTTCGCGCCCTCGACGAATTCCTCATAAACGGGTACGCGCTTGATGAGGCCGTAGAGCGGAAAGCCGACGATGATCGCGGGCAGCACAAAAACAGAAACGAGATCGATGATTGAGCGAAAGACGTCCATGGCGTGCCAGGTGGGTGGTTATTCGTGGAGATCGGCGCCGGCGAGCGGGTCGGACACGCGGTACCGCCGCGACCGGCCAAGCAGCCGGGCGGAGACGACGGCGATGATCAGCGAGAGGGTCGTGGTGATCAGGATCGAGAAAAAGAGCTGGTTCACCTGCAGCCCCATGATGGCCACCAGCAGCGCCGGCGGCACGATCTGCACGCTGGCCGTGTTCATCGCCAGCAGCATCACCATGGCGTTCGTAGCCGTGTCTTTTTGCGGGTTGAGCTCCTGGAGGGATTCCATCGCCTTGATCCCCAGTGGCGTGGCGGCATTGCCGAGGCCGAGCACGTTGGCGGTCAGGTTCAGAACGATGAGTCCGAGCGCGGGATGGTCTTTCGGGATGTCGGGGAAAAGCCGGCGGAACAGCGGCTGCGTGAAACGCACGAGGCCGTGCATCATGCCGGACGTCTCGGCGATGCGCAGCAGCCCCATCCACAACGCCAGCACCCCGACCAGCCCCAGCGCCAGGGTGACGGCGGTCTCGGCGAAATCCAGCGCGGCCGCGGTGATGCGCTGCATCCGCACAAAACGCACGGGCGCGAAGGCCACCGTGGCGGTGAGCGTATCGCCGGCGGCGCCGGACTCCAGCACGCCGCGCAAGTCGTTGTCGCGCGGGGACGTGACGCTCCGGATCGTGCTCAGCGGCTCCGGCAGGGCGACGTCCTTGCCGAACTGCAGCTGCCGGCCCTCGGCTGTGCTGATGACGACGCCGGTGTACGAAGCGGCGAGACCGGATTCGATCCCGTAGCGCTCGCGCGCGATATCGGCCGCGATGCGGACTTCAACCGGCGCGCGGCGGGTTGCCGGACGGTAGCCGTCCGTATAGATGACCGTGACAGGGAGCGGCTCTCCGTTGCGATAGGTGTCGCGCGACAACTCGCCGACATCGACGACCAGCGCGAAGACCAGGCTCAGGATGATGAGACCGCCCCAGATATAGTTCAGCATGGCGAAGATCCGGTGGTGATGGACTGGCCGGAAGATACTGATTTGCGCTCGACTTGCCTTGCACGCCAGCCGGCTCGTATTCTCCGGTGTGGTCCCACCCCTCCATCCTCAACCGGCAACACCGTCTCCATCATGCGCGCCATCACTCGTCTCGCGTTCCTGCTCCTCGTCGCCATGGGCGGCTGCCAGTCTGCCGCCGAGCTCAAGACGCCGGCCGCGCCGGCGCCGGCGCGCGATTTTCCTCTGCACGTGCTGTTTGTAGGGGATCACGGGCACCATGCGCCGTCCGACCGGATGCTGCAGGTCCTCCCGCACCTCGCCTCGCGCAGCATCTTTCTGACCTACACCGACGACCTGCGCGACCTGAACGCGGGGAATCTGGCGCACTACGACGTGGTCGCCCTCTACGCCAACTACGAGGGCGACATGCCGGCGGAGGCCGAACGCGCGCTCGTGGCGTTCGTCGAGCAGGGCGGGGGCTTCGTGCCGATCCACAGCGCCGCCGGCAACTTCCGCACGTCGGACGCTTTCATCGACCTCGTCGGCGGCGCCTTCGAGAGCCACAAGACCGATACCTTCCGGACGGACGACGTGCTTCCCGATCATCCCGCGATGCGGGGCGTCCCGAACTTTGAGAGCTGGGACGAGACGTACGTTCACAAGCGCCACAATCCGGACAAAACCGTGCTGTCCTACCGGGTGGAGGGCGATCACCGCGAGCCCTGGACGTGGGTGCGGACGCAGGGGCAGGGCCGGGTGTTTTACACGGCCTGGGGGCACGACGAGCGCACCTGGGGCAATCCGGGATTCCAGCTGCTGCTCGAGCGCGGCATCCGATGGGCGGCCGGCGACTGGGCCGTCGACCACGACCCCGCGCCACTGCCGTTCGCGTACGTGACCGCAGCGCTCCCGTCCCTCGAATTCAACTCCACGCTTGAAAACGAGCAGAAACCGCGCGACATGCAGCTGCCGCTCGACCCGGCCGCCTCCGAGCGGTTGATGGTGGTCTCGCCGGCGTTCGAGGTCGAGCTCTTCGCCGCCGAGCCCATGATCCAGAAGCCGATCGCGATGAACTGGGACGAGCGCGGCCGGCTCTGGGTGCTCGAAACCGTCGACTACCCCAACGACCTCTACGAGGAGGAAGGGCGCGGCAACGATCGCATCAAGATTCTGGAAGATACCGACGGGGACGGGCGCGCCGACAAAAGCACGATCTTCGCGCAGCAGCTCAGCATCCCCACCAGCTTTGTGTTCGCCAACGGCGGCATCGTCGTCACCCAGGCGCCGCATACGGTGTTTCTGAAAGATACCGACGGAGACGACGTCGCCGACGTGCGCCAGACGCTGTTCTCTGGATGGGGGACCTTCGACACCCACGCCGGCCCGAACAACCTGAAATGGGGCTTTGACAACTGGATCTGGGGCGTGCTCGGCTATTCCGGCTTTGAGGGGAAGGTCGGTGCAGATTCGCTCCGGTTCCGGCAGGGCTTCTATCGCTTCAAACCCGACGGCTCGGAGCTGGATTATCTGCGCAGCACCAATAACAATACCTGGGGCTTCGGCTTTAGCGAGGAGGGCTTTGCCTTTGCCTCCACCGCGAACAACAACCCCAGCGTCTACATGCCGATCCCCGAGCGTTATTACCGGGCGACGCGCGGCTGGGAGCCCGAGCGCCTCGGTTCGATCGCGGAAGACCGGCGCGTCTTCCCCGTGACGACGCGCACCCGGCAGGGGGATCACAAGGGCCATTACACCGGCGCCGCCGGCCACGGCCTGTACACGGCGCGCAGCTTCCCGCCCCTGTACTGGAACCGCATGGCGTTCGTGAGCGAGCCCACCACCCACACGCTGGGCCAGTTCGCGCTGGAGGCCGACGGGGCGGATTTCAAGGCCCTCAACCAGTACAACCTGCTCGGCAGCATGGACGAGTGGACCATCCCGATCCAGGCCGAGGTCGGGCCGGACGGGGCGCTCTGGATGATCGACTGGTACAACTACATCCCGCAGCACAATCTGGGGCCGTTCCGCGAACACTGGGAGGCCGGCAAGAACAACGCCTACGTCACCCCGCTCCGCGACCGCGAGCGAGGGAGGATCTACCGGATTCGCTGGAAGGATGCGCCGGCGTACACCCCCATCCGGCTCGACACCGCCACGCCGGAGCAGCTCGTCGCCACCCTCCGCCACGAAAACCAGCTCTGGCGTATGCACGCGCAGCGGCTCCTGGTGGAGCGCGGCCGGACCGACGTGGCGCCGCAGCTCTACGCCCTCGTGCGCGATCCCTCCGTCGATGCCCTCGGGCTCAACGTCGGCGCCATCCACGCGTTGTGGACGCTCCACGGTCTCGGCGCCCTCGACGGGCGGACGCCGGCCGCGACGGATGCCGCGCTGGGCGCCCTGAGCCATCCCTCCGCCGGCGTGCGGCGCGCCGCGCTCATGACCGCGCCGCGGACGGATGAACTGACCGGGCGCGTCCTCCCGCTCCTCACGGATCCGGATGCCCAGGTGCGCAAGGCGGCGCTGCTGGCTCTGGCGGAGGTGCCGGCCTCGGAAGCCGCCGGCCGGCCGATCCTCCAGGCCATGGGGCGCCCGGAAAACATGGACGACGCCTGGCTGCCCGACGCCCTCGCCATCGCGGCGGCGCGGCATGCGGACGCGTTCTTCGCGGCGCTGGCGGCCGACGGACTGCCGGCCCTCGCTGGCGACGCGGGCACGCGGCAGGCCCAGGCGCTGGCGCGCGTGGCCGTGCATCACGCCGCCGGCGAGTCGCCGGCCGGTCTGGCCTCGGCGCTGATGGCCCTGAAGCGGCTCGACCCGGACCTGGCGGCGGAGGTGCTCGCCGGCATGACGAAAAACGTCCCGGAAGGCGCGATGCCACGCATCCAGATCAACGACCGCATGATGGAAGGCTGGTCGGATGCCGCCCGCGAGCAGCTCCGCGCGCTGAGCGAAAAGATCGGCGGCGCCGCGGCGCCCGGAAACTGATCCCGACGCCCGCCCCGTCTATCAACCGCATTGAACGCGCCAGCGCCGGCATGCCCACCGTCCTCCTCATCGGAACGCTCGACACCAAAGGCGACGAGTTCGCGTTTGTGCAGGAACTGATCCATGCGAACGGCTGCCGGACGCTGGTGATGGATGCCGGCGTGATGGATGAGCCGGCGTTTGCCCCCGACATCCCGGCGGCCGCCGTCGCCGAGGCGGGGGGGACCGCCCTCGAGGCGCTGCGCGCCGAGGGCGACCGGGGGCGCGCGATCGAGGTCATGCTCCGCGGCGTGCGCCGGCTGACGCTCGACCTCTTCGAGGCGGGGCGGATCGACGGCGTGTTGGGGCTCGGCGGCGGCGGCGGAACGAACATCGCCACGGCCGCCATGCGCGCGCTGCCCGTCGGCGTGCCCAAGCTGATGGTCTCCACCGTCGTCGCGGCGGACGTCCGCCCCTACATCGACATCAAGGACGTTACCCTGATGTATTCGGTGGTGGATATCGCCGGCATCAACCGGATCTCGCGCCGCGTACTGGCCAACGCCGCCGGCGCCATCTCGGGGATGGTGCGTCAGGCCCTGCCGCCGGGCGACGACCGCCCGCTCATCGCCGCCTCGATGTTCGGCGTTACGACACCCTGCGTGACGGCGCTACGCCAGCGGCTCGAACGGGAGGGCTACGAGGTGCTCGTGTTTCACGCCAACGGCTCGGGCGGACGCGCCATGGAGAGTCTGATCCGCGACGGGTTTATCGCCGGCGTCGCCGACGTCACCACCACCGAGTGGTGCGACGAGCTGGTGGGCGGGATGTTGTCCGCCGGCCCGGAGCGTCTCGACGCCGCCGGCCAGGCCGGCATCCCGCAGGTCGTGAGCGTAGGCGCGCTGGATATGGTAAATTTCCACGCCAGGGCGACCGTGCCGGATCGGTTTCGCGACCGCACGCTCTACGTGCACAACCCGAACGTGACCCTGATGCGGACGACGCCGGAAGAAAACCGCCGGCTGGGGGAGGTCATCGCGAACAAACTCAATGCGGCGGCGGGGCCAGTCTGCCTGATGCTGCCGCTGCGCGGCGTCAGCACGATCGATGCGCCGGGGCAGCCGTTTTACGACCCCGCGGCCGACGCCGCCCTGTTCGATGCGCTCCGGGCCGGCGTGCTGCCGCACGTCGCGCTCCGCGAGCTAGATGTCCATATCAACGACCCCGTCTTTGCGGAGGCCCTGGCGGACGAGCTGCTGGCGCGGCTTCACGCCTCCTGATACAACCTTACGCGCGTTTGCGAGGCGACCAATGGATGCGGGATACGGGATACAAGATGCGGGATGCAGGATGCAGGATGATTTCCGAAGAACCGTGCGTTTGATCCTGCATCCCAGTATCCTGCATCCCAGTATCCTGCATCCCAGTATCCTGCATCGGAAGACCTGAGGCTATGGTGCTGAAAATCTGTAACTACCTGGTATGATGAACACACTCTTGGTACGGTGTACGGTCGCCGGCCTCGCCGCCGCCGGCGCCGCGCTGCTGGTCGGGATGAGCGCCGTGCATCCGCGCGACGCCGGGCACGTGGCGCCCGATGGGGAGGAAGTCTATATGCACAACTGCATGGACTGCCACCAGGACGGCACCGGCACGCCCGACACGGCACCGCCACTCGATGGCGCCCCCTGGGTGCAGGGCGAACCGGAACGGCTCGTCCGCATCGTGTTGCACGGACTCGTGGGCGAAGTCGTGGTGGACGGGACGACCTACAACGGCGTCATGCCCGGATGGCGCAATCTGCTCGACGACGAAGAAATCGCCGCCGTGCTGAGCTATATTCGCTCGTCCTGGAGCAACGACGCCGCCCGGATCACCCCCGCCGAAGTCGCCGCCATACGCGCCGCCACCGCCGACCGCACCCAGCCCTGGACCGTCGAAGAGCTTGAAGATTAGCGATTAGCGATTTCAGATTTTCACGTTCAACCCCTCACCCTTACCCTCTCCTATGCCTTTCATCCCCTACAACGAATGTCTCCGCCGGCTGCGGCATGAGGTGGCCTCCGGGCGGCCAATCATTGGAACGGGCGCCGGCACCGGCATCTCCGCGAAGTTCGCGGAGCGCGGCGGTGTGGATCTCATCATCATCTACAATTCGGGCCGGTACCGGATGGCGGGACGCGGGTCGGCGGCCGGCATTCTGGCGTATGGCGATGCCAACGCGATCGTGGTGGATATGGCCGGCGAGGTGCTCCCCGTGGTCAAAAACACCCCGGTGCTCGCCGGCGTGAACGGCACGGATCCGTTCCGGATGATGCCGGTCTTTCTGAAGCAGATCAAGGAGATGGGCTTCGATGGCGTGCAGAATTTCCCGACCGTCGGCGTGATCGACGGCAATTTTCGCCAGATCCTGGAGGAGACGGGGATGAGCTACGACCTTGAGGTCGAGATGGTGCGGATCGCGCACGACATGGAGCTGTTGACCTGTCCGTATGTGTTCGACGTGGAGCAGGTGGAGAAGATGGTCGACGCCGGCGCCGACGTGCTCGTGACCCACATGAACACGACGGTGAAGGGGTCGATCGGCGTGAAGACGACCGCCCCGTCGCTGGATGAAGCCGTGGTGCGCATCCAGGAGATGTGCGACCGCGCCAAGGCGCTGCGCCCGGACATCATCGTCCTCTGTCATGGCGGGCCGCTCGGGGAGCCGGAAGACGTGCAGTACGTGCTGGACCGGACGACCGGCGTCGAAGGGTTTTTTGGCGCATCCAGTGTGGAACGGCTGGCGACGGAGGTGGCGATCGAGAACCAGGCCGCACGGTTCAAGGCGATCAAGGTCTGACCCGATGGATATCGAGGATCCGGATCAGCTGGCGGCGTATCTGCGGGCCCGTGGGGACGCGGCGGCCGGCGCGCCGTTCCGTGTGCGGACGCTCGCCGGCGGGGTCTCGAACAAAACCGTCTGGGTGGAACGCCCCGATGGAGCCCACTGGGTCCTCAAGCAGGCGCTCCCGAAGCTCCGGGTGAAGGACGACTGGTTCAGCGATCCGGCCCGCATCCACCGGGAGGCGGAAGGGATGCGCGTTCTGGCCGGCCTGGCGCCGGCGGGTGTCATCCTGCCGTTTCTTTTTGACGACCCCGCGCATCACGTCCTCGCCATGGCGGCGGCGCCCGAGCCCCACCGCAACTGGAAGGACTTGCTGCTCGCCGGCCAGGTAGATCTGGACCTCGTCGATCAGTTCGGGCGCATCCTCGGATGCCTGCACGCCCGGTTCGATGAAGCCGCCTACCCGGGCGATGGGATGCTCCGCGATCGATCTTTTTTTGAAACGCTCCGGCTCGAGCCCTATTACGGGGCGTCGGCGGAGCGTGTCCCGGAGTCCGCGGCGTTTCTCGCGTCGTTGATGCAGGACACGCGGCGCACGGCGCTGACGGTGGTGCATGGCGACTACAGCCCCAAAAACGTGCTGGTCCACGCCGGCCGGCTCATCCTGCTCGACCATGAGGTCATCCATGTCGGCGACCCCGCCTTCGATGTGGGCTTTGCGCTCACGCACCTTCTGAGCAAGGCGCGTCACCTGGAGCCGCATCGCGCGGCGTTCGGCGAAGCGGCCCGTCGGTTCTGGCGCCGATACCACGCGGAGGTGAGCGGCAAGGACGGGTACGACGGGGTCGAGTCCCGCGCCGTCCGCCATACCCTCGGTTGCCTGCTGGCGCGGGTCGTCGGGCGGTCGCCGCTCGAATACCTGTCGGACCGCGAACGCGTGAACCAGCGCGCCGCGGTGGTCGGGGTGATGCAGGACCCGCCCGCCCGTATCGATGCCTTGATCGACCTCATGTTAGCGCAGATGACGCCATGCCCGTAATTCAGCAACTGGAAGGGTTCGAAATTCTGGACAGCCGCGGCCGGCCGACGGTCAGCGCGCGCTGCGTGCTAGCGAGCGGGGCGGTGGGGCAGGCCTCGGTGCCTTCCGGCGCGTCGAGCGGCGCCGCGGAAGCCCATGAATGGCGGGACGGCGACCCGTCGCGGTATGGCGGTCTCGGGTGCCGGCAGGCGGCGCTTCACATCGACACCGACCTCGCCGGCGCGCTCATAGGGCACGAGCTGGCCGATCAGGCTGATCTCGACACGCGCCTCATCGCGCTGGACGGCACGCCGAACAAGGGGCGCCTTGGGGCGAACGCGCTACTCGCCGTATCCATCGCTTTCTGCCGGGCCGAGGCCGCCGAGCGCCGGCTGCCGCTGTTCGTCCATCTGGCCGACCGCGCAGGGAGCGAGCCGGCGCTGCCGCGGCTGACCATCAACCTGTTCAGCGGGGGATTGCACGCCGGCGGCCAGGTGCCCATCCAGGATACGCTGGTGGTGCCGGTGAGCGCCGGGAGCATCGACGACGGGCTGGCGATGACCTACGCCGTCTACCAGGCGGCGGCGCGGCTGGCGAAGGCGCGTTACGGCTACCGGCTCCTCCGCGCCGACGAGGGCGGGCTCGCGCCGCCGTTTCCCGGCGCCGAGGCGATGTTTGACATGGCAGTGGAGGCCATCGAGGCCGCCGGTCTGCGTCCGGGCGCCGATATGGCGCTGGCCATCGACGTGGCGGCGAGCCATTTTTATGCGGATGGCCGGTACGCGCTCGGCGGGGCGCCGCGGGACAGCGACGCGATGATCGAGACCGTGGCCGGCTGGGTGGATGCCTATCCCATCGTCAGCGTCGAGGACGGGCTGGCCGAAGAGGACTGGTCAAGTTGGCCGTTATTGCACGATCGGCTCCGGCATCGGGCGCGAACGGTGGGGGACGATCTGCTGTGCACCAACCCGACCCGCATCGCCCGCGCTATCGCCATCGGTGCAGCCGACACCTTGCTGCTGAAAGTGAACCAGATCGGGACCCTCACCGAAGCGGCCGAGGCGCGCCGGCTCGCCCGCGAAGCCGGCTGGCAGGTGACGGTCAGCGCCCGCAGCGGCGAAACGGAAGACAACTGGTTGGCCGACCTGGCCGTCGGATGGGCAGGAAATCAGATCAAGATCGGCTCGATCACGCAGTCGGAACGACTATCCAAATACAATCGCCTTCTTGAAATCGAACGCCTGGGATCGTTGGGCATGGAAGCGTGGCCCGGGTGAGGCGTGGGGATCGGGTATAGTTGGGGCAGGGCAGGACGATACAAGGGGCGCAAGTCTCATCCGAACGACATCCTGCAATGCGTGCACATTGCACCCTTTTCGTATGTATTCTGGCGTGGCAGGCATGTTGCGTCGCGCTGGCGCAGGATCAGGACGCATCGCGCGCGCTGACGACCGCCGCGGCCATCCATGCGCTTTCCATGGACGAGGCGGCCACCGGACGGCCGATCCGCCTGGAGGGCGTCGTCACGTTTTGCGGCGCACGCGATAGCTGGTACTGTTTCGTGCAGGACGAGACGGACGGGATCTTTCTCGAAAGTCCCAATCGGATGCCGAACGTCGGGAGCCGCGTGGTGGTTACGGGAAAGACCGATGCCGGCTGGTTCACGCCACAGGTGGCGATTGGAAGCCGGATCGACGTCGTGGGGCCCGGGAGATTGCCCGAGCCGTCGGATCGCCCCAATCTGTTTCTCTTCGCCGGCCTGGAGGATTCCCGGATGGTGGAGGTGGAGGCCGTCGTCGCCAGCATCTACGTCAATCCGGACACCGTGCTGAGCACCCAGTTTCAGGGTACGCTGCTTCGGCTGGCTCTCGGGCAGGAAATGATCATCGGCAATGTCAACGACCGTGTGGTTCCCGATGCCCTGCTGGGGGCGCACGTGCGGATCCGCGCGGTGGCCGGCGGGCTCTTCAACGAAGAGCGGCAGCTTACCGGAATCGTCCTGTATATCCCGGGCTGGCATACCATCGACATCGTGCATCCGGGTTTTCAAGATCTGTCCCAGGTGCCGCTGTCGGATATACACGATGTCGGACGCTATGTGGATACGGCGACCGCCCTGTTTCGGCGCATCGAAGGCGTTGTGACGCACCGGACAGCCGAAGGCGTCTATTATGTGCAGGATGAACACGGCGGCATGAGGGTGGAGCCGAATGCGTGGAATACGTCGGTGGTGCAGGTCGGGGAATATGTCGAGGTAGTCGGCATAGCGCGCAAGGGACGCATCGCACCCTATCTGGTCGAGGGACACCTGATCAACCATGGCGCTGCAGCCAGGGCGCCTGTTCCTCGATCCGTATCCCTGGAGGAGCCGCTTGAGTCCATCGTACACAGTAACCTCGTGCGCATCGAAGCCGTGCTGGAAAGCGCCATCGTCGGTCAGGGCGGCGCGTCGCTCGTTGTCAGGGCGGGCGACACCATGGCGGATGCCCGGTTGATCGATCCCTCGGCAGCGGACCTGGACGGACTCCGACCTGGAAGCCGCGTACAACTCACGGGCATCGCCGAACTCACGTTTTTGCCCCGGTTCGACGAACAGCCGACCGTTCGCCCATTGACCCTCACGTTGCGGACAGCCTCCGATGTCGTGGTCGTCGAGGCGGGAAGCTGGTGGACGCGGGACCGTATCCTCGGCGGCGCCATAGCGCTCATGGTGTTCATCGCCCTGGTGCTCGTATGGTCGGGCACGCTGCATGAGCGGATCGCCGTACAGACGCGGACGATACGACAACAGCTCGACAACATGCAGGAGCTAAAGTTCGCCGCGGAACAGGCGAGCATCGCCAAGAGCGCCTTCCTGGCCACGATGAGCCATGAAATACGCACCCCCATGAACGGCGTCATCGGGATGGCCAGTCTGCTCGAAAGCACTGAACTGGATGAGGAGCAACGCGACTATGTCGCCACGATGACGGCATCGGGGCATGCGCTGCTTGCCATCATCAACGACATCCTGGACTTTTCGAAGATCGAAGCCGGCAAGATCGAGATCGATCCGCACGAGGCGGATTTGCTCGAAGTCGTCGAGGCGTCGATGGACACGATTACGCATCGCGTGGTCGAAAAAGGGCTGGAGCTCATCGTATGGATCGACCCGGCCACGCCGCGCAGGGTGATGGTGGATGCGATGCGGCTCCGGCAGGTCGTGATCAATCTATTCTCGAACGCCATCAAATTCACCTCCAGGGGCTCCGTTCAGCTCCGGGTCGAGCCCGAAAAGGAGAATCCCCGGATGCTGCGTTTCCAGGTGATCGACTCCGGCATCGGCATCCCGGAAGATCGGATCGGCCATCTCTTCCAGGCCTTCAATCAGGTCGATTCATCGACGACGCGGATGTACGGAGGGACGGGCCTGGGGTTGGCGATATCGCGGCGGCTGGTCGAATTGATGGGCGGCGAGATCGGCGTATCGAGCGTGAAAGGCCAGGGGGCCACCTTCACCTTCACCGTCGAGGCGCCGGCGCTTCCGGGGGGTGACGCCGGGGAAGAACAGCTCCGCGCGGCGTTGAACGCCCGCCGGATCGTCGTGATCGTGCCGCACCCGGCCGGCCGCGAAGCCGTGGCGTGTTGTCTTCGGGCCTATGGCTGTGAACTGGTCGCCGCGGCGTCCGTGGAAGAGGCGCTGCCTGCTGTGGATCCGGGATGGGCCGACGCGGTGGTGATCGACGAGCGGTCGCTATCTGGATCCGACAGCCAGGCGCTACGGATCGGTGCGCCGGTGATCGTCTTGACCGGGCCCGCCACGCCCCGGCCGGCACTCCCCGGGGCTGTCCTGGTGTCTCGGCCGGTGAAGTCCACCCGGCTGCTTGCGGCGTTGAAGGAGGCGCTGACGGCGCCCCCCGAACCTCCGCGGATCCTGCTGGGCAGCCCGAACACGATCGAACGCCGCATCCTGGAGCGTTTTCTTTCTGAAAGCGGCGTCCTGTTCGAGTTGGCGGAGGACCTGGAGGCCTTCGATGCGGCGCGTCACGCCGGCGACTTTGCCCTCGCCCTCGTCGACGAAGCCTGGTGGCGGAGCCTGCAGACGAAGCCCGGGAAAGGGCGCGTTCAGCGGTACGTCGTGCTGGGCGATGCGGCCGGCGAGGCGCCGTCGTTGCCACGGCCGGTCCGCCGCGAAGCGCTGGAGGGCCTGCTGGGCGGGCTCGCGCAAAACGTCCCGCGCACCCTGGTGTGAAGGGGACACGAACCTTTCGGAGACGTCGCCCGCCGCCGAATAACAGGTTGTCGCAGTTCGCTTAATGCGCGTTCGATTGCGGTCGATACCCCCTGCGTTCTCCCTATGTCTCCGTGCACCCGCAATGCAGATAGATAAACGTATCTGGTGGCCTCTGGCGATCCTGTTATTCGGAGCGCTCCCGCATCGCGCTGCAAGCGGACAAGATGCCGGTGCCGGGTCGTCGGTGCTGACGAGCATCCGCGCGGTACGGAGCATTTCCGCGGAGGACGCGGCGCGGCAGCTGCCCTTGCGCCTCGAAGGCATCATCACCTACTGTGGGGCGCGCGACCGGACGTACTGCTTTCTCCAGAATGGGGAAGACGGCATTTATCTGGAAAGTCCGGCCTCCACGCCGCCGGCAGGCAGTAAGGTGGTGGTGACCGGCACGACGGTGGCCGGCTGGTTCGCGCCGGACGTCGGGCCGGGCGCCCACGTCGAGGTCATCGGCCAGGCTCCGCTCCCGCCGCCATCCGGCCGTCCCATCCACTATCTGTTTTCGGGGATGGAGGATTCGAAGCGGGTCGAAGTGGAGGCGGTCGTGGCGCGGTACACCATCAACGACGACCCCGATGACGTGCTCGTTCCGTACGGCACCCGCCTGAAACTGATGATCGGCCGGGAAACCGTATACGGCTATCTGAACGACACGTCGGTGCCCGAGGGGCTCGTAGGCTCGGTCATCCGCTTCCGCGGCGTCGCCGGCGGCGTCTTCAACGAGTCCCGCCAGCTCATGGGCGTCAATGTGTTCGCGGACGACTGGACGTCGGTGGAATTCGTTCATCCGGGGTTCAGCCGGATGGAGGACGTGCCGCTGACGCACATGGAGGGCCTGATGCAGTTTTCGTCCGACGAAGCGACCCCGCGCTACACGCGGATCGCCGGCGTCGTGACGCACATCGTACCCCGGGGCGGCTTCTTCCTGCAAGAGGGGCGCAACGGGCTGCTCGTGCTGCCGGTGGATTCGGTGGCGCTGGCCGTCGGCGACTCCGTGAGCGCCATCGGGTTTGCCCGACAGGGCGCCGTCAACCCGTATCTCGAGGATGCGCAGATCATGTCGTTCGGCTCAGGCCGCGTCGAACCGGAGCCGATCGTGGTCGATCTGAGCCGGCCGCTCGAATCGAACCTCGACGGCCATCTCGTGCAGATCGATGCCCATCTGAGGGAGAGCCTCGCCTACGGCGGCGGCCTGATCCTGACGTTGCAGCACGGCGACATGACGTTTGATGCCGAAGCCACCGACGAAGAAGCCGTGGCCGTCCTCGGCAGGCTGCGGCCCGGAAGCCGGCTCCGCATGACCGGCGTGGCGACGCTGCATTTCCTGCCGCGTTACGATCCCCAGCCCAATGCGCGTCCGTTTACCCTGGCGCTCCGCACGGCCGGCGACGTCACCGTCCTCGCCGCCGGCTCCTGGCTGACGCGTGAACTGACGCTCTGGATCGCCGGCGCGCTGGTGCTTGTCGTCGCCATGTTTCTCATCTGGAATGGTACCCTGCGGCAACGGATCCTCGTGCAGACGCGGACGATACGCCAGCAGCTCATGCGCGTGGAGGAACTGAAAGAGGCGGCCGAGCAGGCCAGCATCGCCAAGAGCGCCTTCCTGGCCACGATGAGCCACGAAATCCGCACCCCGATGAACGGCGTGATCGGCATGGCGAGTCTGCTCGCCGGCACCGAGCTGGACGATGAACAGCGCGACTATGTGGAGACCATGGCCAGCTCGGGCAATGCCCTGCTCGGTATCATCAACGACATCCTCGATTTTTCGAAGATCGAAGCCGGCAAGATCGAGATCGATCTCCACGAGATGGAGCTGTTCGATGTGGTGGACGAGGCGGCCGACGTGATCGCCCCGCGCGCGGCCGAGCGGGGGCTCGACTTTGTCGTCCGGATCGACCCGGGCACGCCTCGGCGGATCGTCGGCGATTCCACCCGATTGAGACAGGTGCTCATCAACCTGCTCTCCAATGCGGTGAAGTTCACCTCGGCCGGCGAGATCCGGCTCGATGTCGCACCGGAACCGGGCACCACGGACCGCATCCGTTTTTCGGTGACCGATTCGGGCATCGGCATACCGCAGAGCCGCATCGACCAGCTCTTTCAGCCCTTCAGCCAGGTCGACGCGACCACGACGCGACGTTTTGGGGGGACGGGCCTCGGCCTGGCCATCTCCAAACGGCTGGTCGAACTCATGGGAGGCGACATCGAGGTCTACAGCGTCGAGCGGGAAGGTTCCACGTTCACGTTTACCATCTGCGCGGAGGTCGTCGCACTGCGCGACGAGCAGGATCGGGCGCGCCGGGTCATGCTGGATGGGCGCCGGCTCTGCCTCATCGATCCCGTGTCGTCCAGCCGCGAGGGCTTCGCGTTGTTTCTGGGTACGTTCCGGCTCGATGTCGTGGGCGTGAGCACAATCGAGGAGGCCGCCGAAGCGTACGGCGCGGACCGGCCCGATCTGATCCTGATCGACGAGCGCGCCGTGGAGGAAACAGGAGGGGCGTTGCCGGCCGCGTGGACGGGTGTGCCGGTGATCCTTACCACCGCGCTGGACAGCCAGGGGCCGCCGGTGCATGGGGCCATCGTGCTGTCGAAGCCGGTCAAGTTGCGCCGGCTTCTCGCGGCCCTGGAACGGGCCGTCGAGCAGCTCCGCCCGCCGGCGGTGAGCGTGCAGCGTGATGCCGGGCCACGCCGGATCCTGCTGGCCAGCCCGAACCGGATCGAGCGGAAGATCCTCGGGAAATTTCTGTCGGATCTCGGGTACGGCTTCGATGAGGTCGAAGATCTGGCCGAGTTCGTCACGCTGCGCCGCGTCGGCGACTACGCGCTGGCGATCGTGGACGAGATCTGGTGGAAGGACCTCGGGTCGATGCCGCCGTCCGACAAACAGCTCGACTATTTCGTGCTGGGCGCCGCGAAGGACGCCCCCGCCATCCCCCGTCCCGTCCACCTCGATGCGTTGCGCACGGTGCTCGATGCGTGGCAGACCGGCGTGCACGTGGGGTAAACGGGTCCGGGCGGTGCGCGCCTCCTGCGTGTCTTCCAGCCGCTAGGTCTGCTCCCTCTGGCTTTCGGCGTGGAGAAAGCCGAACACCTTCTCGGCGGTTTTTTTGCCCACCACGCCGGCGAGTTCGTCGAAGCTGGCCTCGCGCGTCCGTTTTACAGAGCCGAACGTCTTCAGCAGCTTGCGCGCCGTCTTTTCGCCCACGCCCGGAATGTCGTGCAGCACCGTCGTCAGGGTGGCCGTCGCCCGCTGCTTCCGCTGGAACGTCACCGCGAAGCGGTGCGCCTCGTTGCGAATCCGCTGGAGGAGCTGGAGGGAGGCGCTTGTCCGCGGAATCATCACACTTTCCTGATCCCCTGGGAAGAAGACCTCCTCGAGGCGTTTGGCGAGGCCGACGACCGTGAACTTCCCGTAGGCGTCCACCTCTTTCAGGGCCTGCGCAGCGCTCGACAACTGGCCCTTTCCGCCGTCGATGACCACCAGATCCGGCCAGGGGCCGTTTTCCTCGACCAGCTTGGCGTAGCGCCGGGTGATGACCTCGTACATGGACTGGAAGTCGTCCGGTTTGCCCTCCACGCTGCGGATCTTGAAGGTGCGGTAGGCGCTCTTCTTGGGCCGGCCGTCCTCGAACACCACGCACGAGGCCACGGTGCCGGTGCCGCCGAGGTGCGAGATGTCGAAACACTCGATGTGGCGGGGGAGGCCGCTCATGTGGAGGTCGGTCTGCAGCGTCTTGACGGCATGGGGGATGCGTCCTTCTTCCTGCTTGGCTTTCTGCAGCTTGTATTCGTCGAGCAGCAGCTGGGCGTTGGATTCGACCATCCGGTTCAGGCCGGCCTTGTCGCCACGCTCCGGCGCCTTAATCGTCACCTTTTTGCCCCGCCGCTCACGCAGCAACTCTTCGAGCGGCTCGGGCTCCGAGGGCATCACCGAAACGAGCACTTCTTCGGGGAAAAAGGTCGACTCCGTGTAGTAGTGCTCCAGGAGCGACTGCATCAGCTCCTCGTCGGTCCGGTCCTCGATCTGGCGGAGGTATTTGTGCTGCCGGCCGACGACGGTCCCCTCGCGCACCTTGAAGAGCACCCCGCAGGCCGTGTTGATTTCACGATCGATGGCGAGCGCGAAGACGTCGCGGTCGACGAAGTCCTGGCTCACCATCCGCTGCTTCTCGGAGTACTTCTTCAGCGCCACCACCTGATCACGCAGGGCGGCGGCCTCCTCGAACTTCATCAGGCCGGCCAGACGCTGCATTTCGTCTTCCAGCAGCCGGATCAGTTCGCGGGTATGGCCGTTGAGCAGTTTTTCGATCTGCTGGATGGTGGTGTTGTAGGACGCGGGCGTTTGCTCCCCGACGCAGGGGCCCAGGCATTTTTTGATGTGATACTGAAGGCACACCTGGTACTTGCCGGCGGCGATCGGCTCGGGCGCCAGGTTGAGGCTGCACGTGCGGATCTTGAACAGGCTCCGGATCGTGCTGAGCATCAGGTGCATGTTCTTGACGTCGGTGTACGGGCCGAAGTATCTGGAACCGTCGCGGTGGACGCGGCGTGTGGGGAAGACGCGCGGAAACGGCTCGTTCTTGATGCAGATGAACGGGTAGGTCTTGTCGTCGCGGAGGTTGACGTTGTAGCGCGGCTTGAGCTTCTTGATCAGGTTGTTTTCGAGGATCAGCGCTTCGGCTTCGGTGTCCGTGACGATGATCTCGATGTCCGCAATCTTGCGGACCATGATGTCCAGCCGGCCGTCGCGGGGGCGGCTCTCCTGAAAATACGAGCGCACGCGGCTGCGGAGGCTTTTCGCCTTGCCCACGTAGAGCACCTGCCCGCCGGCGTCCTTGTGCTGGTAGACGCCGGGCCGGGCCGGCAGATTGGCCAGCTTTTCGGCAAGCAGGGTATTTTCCGTCGGCTTCACAGGGCAGAAGGTGGGGAATATGAGGCACATCGGGACATGCTTCAGCATGCACCTGCCCAATTAATCGTTACAACGCATGAAGATCCGGCTCGATGCCAGCTTTTTCAACGTCCGTGCCCGGTGGCGTTCCATCGCCGGCGGGATCGCGTGCGCGCTGACGCTCGCATCCTGCGCCGGCGTCGCGCCGTCGCGGTCGGACGTCGGCTTTCCGGTGCTGGGTTATTATGCCTGGTGGATGGCGCCGCAGGATGCCGAGATCGACCTCACCCTGATCGATACGCTGTTCTTTTTCGACATCGAGATCGATTCGACCGGCGCCATCGCCACCGACCGCGGCTGGCCCGGCGCGTGGACGGCGCTGATCGATCGCGCCCGTGCGGCATCGACCCATGTGGTGCCCGTCGTGACCGTCCCGAACGAGGCGGCGTTCCGGTCGCTCTTCCAGCATCCCGAGGCGGTCACGCGCCTCCGCGAGACGCTGGTGGCGCTGGCGCTCGATCCGGCGTCCGACGGGCTGCATATCGATTTCGAAGTGTTCAGTCCGATGCCCTCGGGCACCCGGGAGGCGTTCACGGCGCTCGTGGCAGGGGTGGCGGCGGAGGTGCGTGCGGCGCGGCCCGTGGCCCTGCGGCCGGAGGGGGGCGGTGAGGCCACGCGTCCGTACGCCGGCCTCTCGGTATTCCTCCCCGCGTTCGACCGGCCGGACGCGTTCGACGAGACCGCCATCGCGGCGGCGGCCGACTACGTGGTGGTGCAGGGTTACGACATCCACTGGAAGGATGCCCCGCGCGCCGGCCCCATCGCACCGCTCCGCGGCTGGGGCGGCGAGAACTGGGAGGCCATCCTGGCGCGGTACGACGCGCTCCGCATCCGCCGGGACCGCATCGTCTTCGCCGTCCCGTATTACGGCTTCGAGTGGCCGACCGTGAGCGACGAGCCGGGCGCCGCCACGCGCGGGCCGGCGCAGATGGTCACCTACGCCCCCTTCGACTCGCTCATGCCGCCCGACTTCGCCGTCGCCGCCTCGCACCGCATCCGCGAGAACGGCCACCGGCGCGACACCCTGAGCGGGGCGCCCTATTACGCCTACCAGGGCGAGGATGGCTGGTATCAGGGCTGGTTCGAGGACCGGGAGAGCCTGAAGCTGAAATACGATTTCATCCGCCACGAACGACTCCGAGGCGCGGCTCTTTTCGCCCTCGGGTACGACCGGGGGGAGATGGAGCCGGCGTTGTGGGAGGAGTAGAATGCACTATTGCTGACTGGTTAGAAACTGTTGAGAATTGGCCCCCCTCTCGTCATCCTCCGGTCAAGCCGGGGGCAGGCTCCCAACTCGATTGGGGATCCAAGCCATCCATGCAAAATGGCTTGGATCCCCGCATGCGCGAGGATGACGAACCCGGAGTATCGCGAGAGCGGGCTTTCGACAACCCCGTCGCGAGCGCCGGAGGCTCCTTCAGATTGGCATGCTGCTCGACTACAGGAGATCCCCGCGTACGCGGGGATGACAAAGCAACTTATTGTTTCACACCACTCGGCGGCATACCGGATGGCGATTTTTGTATCAATCCTCGATAGAACATGGCCGAGATAACGGTTTTTTACGACAAGGTTGGTCAGACCCTCACGGTCTGGTTTGCTGATCGTTCTCGGGAAGTGATATCCGAGGAGACGGGCCATGAAATCGTTCTGATGAAAGATCGCTCGGGCAACGTAATTGGGCTCGAAAAACTCAACTTTGTAGCACCGGATCAGGAGAATCTTCGGGTAACATTCGAAACGGTCTCTCTTTAAATATCGGATCCGTATGAGCGCGACGTAGCGCGTCCCTCCAGTTCATAAAATCCCCAGGTCACCCGTGCAACAACTTCAATTCACCCTTATTCTGCTCAGTGTTCTCTCATTCCCGGCCCTCGCCCAGCCGGCCTCCGTCGACCTCCCGCCCGAGCTCGACCGCGTCCTGCGCGACTACGAGGCGGCTTGGACGGCCCGCGATCCCGCCGCGCTGGCACAACTCTTCGCCGAAGACGGCTTCGTGCTGCCCGGCAGCCACGAGCCGGCCCGGGGCCGTGAGGCCATCGAGCAGTTTTACACCGGGCACGGCGGACCGCTTTTCCTCCGCGCATTCGCCTATGCCACCGAGCGCGAGATCGGCTACATCATCGGCGGCTACGCCGGCCAGGAGGGCGGCCCGGACGACGGCAAATTCACGCTCACCCTCCGAAAGGGCGAGGACGGCCGGTGGCTGATCATGTCGGATATGGACAATTCGAACCGCCGGCGGCCGTGACGGGCCTCCGTTCGATGTGCTAAAAAATGGCCAGGCGTGCATCCTTCCTGCACGTACCACGCATACCCCGGCCAGTATCTTCCTTTGAATTACGCTGATCGCATGCCCCGATCCGTCTTTTCCCGATACGACCTCCGCACGACCGACCTGGCCGGCGCGCGCGCCTTCTACGAACAGCTTTTTGGCCCCGGCTTCTGGAGCGAAGATGTCCGGCTCACGCCGCTACCCGAGCAGGCCATCGCGCGGGGAGCGCCGGCGCACTGGCTCGGATATATCGGAGTGGAGGATGTGGAAGCTATCGCGGGGCAGATCGTCGCTGCCGGCGGGATGCGGCGGGGTCCGACGCTGGTAGATGACGACGGCATCCGCCGCGCGGCGTTGAGCGACCCGTTCGGGGCCGGCGTGGGCGTCGCGTCGGGGCTTGGCGACGTGTTCGCGGACGTGGCGGCGCATCTGCATCACAGCAACGACCCGGAGGCGGCCTCGGTGTATTATGCCAACCTGTTCGGTTGGTCGATCGCGGAGGTCGACGCTACACCGGCCGATATGGGGCGGCATCTCGGGTTTTCGTACGGGGGAGACGGGGCGCCGGTCGGCCGCTTCACCGACGCCGCGCGCCTGCCGCAGGTTCACCACCAGTGGCAGTACTTTTTTCCGACCGGTGACATCGATACAGCCGTTGCCCTCGTGAAGGCCGGCGGGGGCATAGCGCTCCCGATTGTCAACCTGCTGGACGGCACCCGTGTCGTCGCGTGCGACGATCCGCAGGGCGCGGCGTTCGGACTCGTCCAGCGGCGAGGCTGATGGGGGGATGCGGAATATGAGATACGGGATGTGCGATACTGGATCGCTTGTCTTTGAGCGTAGAGATGATTATCGGTACCTATGCCCGTCATCTCGCATCCAGGATCTCGCATCCAGGATCCCAAAACAGTAAAAAGCTCCGCATGAAACACCGGATTACAGGACTTCTCTTATCCTCCATGCTGCTTGCCGCCTGCTCGGCGCCGCCGGTGCGGCAGCAGCCGGTCGGGCGCATGCACGTCCGGTACGAAGATCCAGAGCGGGTGAACTGGGTGCAGGAGGGGCCCCGACCGCTGCTCACGACGCTCTGGTATCCGGCCGTCGCCGGAACCGCGGAGGCGGACTGGACGATCGGGGTTTTCGCCATGGGGCGGAATGCCGAAAACGCCCCGATGGCCGATGCGCCGGCGAAGTTGCCGCTCGTGGTGCTGTCGCATGGCACGGGCGGTGCCGCGGCCCAGCTCTCCTGGCTGGCGGAGGAACTGGCGTCGAACGGGTACCTGGTGGCGGCGGTCAGCCATCACGGCAATACCGGCGCGGAGCCGGCCTACGCGCTGCAGGGCTTCATGCTCTGGTGGGAGCGCGCGCGGGACATCTCGATGGTGATCGACCGCCTGCTGGCCGACGCGCGGTTCGGCCCCCGCATCGATACCACACGCATCGGCGCGGCCGGCTTCTCACTCGGCGGGTACACGGTCCTCGAAATCGCCGGGGCGCGGACGGACCGATTGGCGTGGGAACGATTCTGCGAGCAGGCCGGCGCGGATCCAAGCTGTGTACTCCCTCCCGAGGCGCCCTTCACGCGCGCGCAGGCCGAGTCGCTCGTTGTGCACGACCCGGTCGTGCAGCGGTCGATCGCGCGTTCGGGAGATAGTTATCTGGACGGGCGCGTGAAAGCAGTCTACGCCATGGCGCCTGTCCTCGGGCCGGCGTACGAGCCAGCGAGCCTGGATTCGGTCGCGATCCCCGTCCGCATCGTCGTCGGCGCCCGCGACGATCAGGCGGTGCCGGATGTGACGGCACGCCCTGTCGCCACGCGGATATCCGGGGCGACGCTTGACATCCTTCCCGGCGTAAGCCACTATGCGTTCCTGGCGGAATGCACGTTGCGGGGCCGCATGTTTCTCCGGCAGCTCTGCGCCGATGCGGGGCCCATCGAACGTGGTGAACACCATATCGCCGTTGCAACCGACGCGCGCGCGTTTTTCGATCAATCTTTATCGGGTTCGTCCCACGAGTAGCATCGCTCCGAGCTTATGATCTCATTTCACCCACTGCCCGATTCGTCGTCCATTCGCGACGTGAAAGCCGCCTATCTCGGCAGTCTGCTCGCCCCGATGGACGGCATGTGGGAAAGCGGCATCACGGATCCCGCGCCACACTGGGAAATTCGCCTGGACGGTGTTACCGCCGGCTACTACGCGGCAAATGGCGCCGGCACGCTGCTCCAGTTTTATATACTACCGGCGTTCGAGCGGCAGGCGCGGCGCCTGTTCGACCGGGTAATCGCCCAGGATACGATAGACCGGGCCGTTGTCAGCACCATCGACCCCGCGTTCCTGACGCTCTGCCTGGACGTGCAGAAAGGTATTGCCGTCCACACGTATCTGTACGAAGCGGGCGAGGAAACGCCCCTCTCTCAGCCGGCAGCGGACAGGCCGCTATTTCGAGCCGCGGAGGCAGACGAACTGGAACGCGTCGTGGCGTTTCAACAGGCATGCCTCGGGGGGGAGGCGGATCTGAGCGGCTGGCTTCGGGGGTATTCGACGACCCTGATCGAACGCGGGGAGCTTTTTGTGCTGGCCCATTCGGCGGACTGGATCGGCCTGGGTGAATACCGGAAGAGCGGCACCCAGTCGGGCATCGTCGATCTCGGGATGATGGTAGCGCCGGAGCGGCGAGGCGCCGGCTGGGCGACCTACATCCTCGCCCTGCTCCGGCAGCGCAGCGGCCGGAGCGGGCACAAGCCGATCTGTTCGACGACGGTTGACAATGTGGGCGCGCAAAAGGCGATAACACGTGCCGGATTCATCAGCCGGCACCGCATCTTGGACGTCACGCTGTAGTCAGCGCGCGTGCCCCGCCAGCCACCGCACCGTTTCTTCACCCAATGAAGGACGCCCCTTGCCGTTGCCGGGGGAGATCGAGAGCCGCACATCCGGGTACCGTTCCAGCAAACGGACGGCGTCCGCCGGCGTGAAAGCCGGGTCGGCGTCGTGCCCTGCGATGAGAATGGGTATTTCCGGAGCTTGGGCGCCCGGCGGCATCGGATGCGGCGCGTGCGCAACGGCAGCGCGAACCCGGTGCGGAGCGGCTGCGGCGAGCTGTAACGCCGCGGATGCGCCGAGCCCGAATCCCACCACAGCGGCCGCCGGCACATCGTATGCATCCAGCACGGCGAATGCCTGCCGCGCGATGGCCTCGAGCGTCAGGCGGGTGGCGCGTCCGTCGCCGATGTCCTGCAAATCCACGGCGAGCGTGCACCAGTCCGGCGCGAGGGTATGCATGAGTGCCGCCAGTCCTGAATGAACGGTTTCGCCGGCGTCGTGGAGCAAGAGCACGGCAGGTGCGCCGGGTTTTCCCGTTGCGTACGTGGGCAGATCTTGTCCGGCATGCTCCACAAAGCGCGGCGCAAGCGTGATGGGCTGCTGGGCGCAGAACTCGATCAGGATGCCGCCGGTCGAGCGCGGGTGAAGGAAAAAGATCGATTTGCCGTCCGCGCCGGTCTTCGGGCCCGGGCCCAGCGGCTCCAGGCCGGCATCGACGGCGCGCTGCCAGGCCGACTCGATGTCCGGCACCTCAAACGCCAGGTGATGCAATCCCTCCCGGTGTTTCTCCAGATAAACCGCGATGGCGGAGTCCGGCGCCGTGGCCTCCAGCAGTTCGAGCTTCGCCGAGCCGGCGTTCAGGAAATGCGTGCGCACCCGCTCCGACGCGACCTCTTCGATCTTGTAGACACCAAGATCCAGAACCTTTTCAAGGACAGATGCCGTACGCGTAGCATCCGCTACGGCGATTCCGATATGTTCGAGGCGGGTGGGTAAGGGCATGGGGCGAAGGATGATCGTATATTCCAACCGAAACCATTAACGAGGCATACCACCTATGCGACACAAAGGTTTGATGCGCGCCACGCTATGGACGTCCCTGTTGACGCTGAGCCTGTTGACCGCGCTGCCGGCGGCGGCGCAATCCGAAGAAGAGGCCGTCATGGCCGTCATCCATCGGCTGTTCGACGGCATGCGCGCCGGCGACGGAGACGTCGTCCGCAACGTCTTCACGGCGGATGCGCTGATGCACAGCGTCGTCGTGCGCGACGGCGTAACGTCGCTCCGTCCCGGATCGGCGGCGGAATTCGCGAACGCCGTCGGTCAGCCGCACGACAAGGTATGGGACGAGCGCATCTGGGACCCGCAGGTGCATGTCGACGGCCATCTGGCCACGGCGTGGACCCCATACGCCTTTTATCTCGGCGGGCAGTTCAGCCACTGCGGGGCCAATTCGTTCCAGCTGATGAAAGGGTCGGAGGGATGGAAGATCGTCTATATCGTCGATTCGCGGCGCCAGGCGGACTGCGAGGTGCCGGAGTCGGTGAAACAGGGGAAATGAGCGATGGAAGTTGAAAATCAGGCGCCGTACGAAGGGCCCGAGCCCGACGATCTGTCGGGGTGGAACTGTCTGTTGACCATTCTGGGCATCAACCTTATGATGTTTATCATCGCCACGTACGTAGCGCAGTGCTGGTGAATGCGGTGGTTTGAGGTATAAGGTTCAAGGTTTAACGAGGATGCGTGTATGGATGAATTAACCCTTGACAAAGGGCGCCGGCGCGCGCTCAAACTGCTCGGCGTGTCGAGCGCGGCGGCGCTGGCAGGCGCCTGCCAGACCGAGCCGGCGGCGCCGCCGGCCGAAGAGGCGCCATCGTTTTTCAAGGACACAGCCGGTTTTGTCGAGCACGGCACCCTCAGCCTCGAGCCGCGTATCGAGGATCTGGGCGGCTACATCACGCCGAACGACCAGTTTTTCGTCCGCAACAACTCCTACAGCATCGCGCTGAATGCGGCCGACTACCGGCTGGAAGTGGCCGGCGACGCCGCCGCAAGCCCGCTCACGCTCACCTACGATGAGCTGCTGGCGATGCCGAGCCGCACGGTGTATGCCTACATCGAATGCGGCGGCAACCAGCGGTCGTTTTTTGCCTCCGCGATGGGGCAGCCCGCGCAGGGCACCCAGTGGCAGCGCGGCGGCGTCGGCATGGCGATCTGGGAGGGCGTGCCGCTGCGGGACGTGCTGCAGCGCGCCGGCGTGTCGGAGAAGGCGTCTTTCGTGCAGATGATCGGGATGGACAAGGACTCGCCGGAAGGCGGCTTCCGCCGGCCGATGACCCTGGAGAAGGCGCTGGACGAAGACACGATCCTGGCCTATCGGATGAACGGGGCGCCGCTGCCGAAAGACCATGGCTTTCCGGTCCGCGCCATCGTGCCGGGCTGGGTGGGCAGCAACCAGGTCAAGTGGCTCGGCCGCATCGAAGCGCTCATGGAGCCGGCGTGGACCCGCAACGTGACCACCTCCTACGTGCTGATCGGCGACGCGTACCCGAAAGAGGGCGAGGCGTCCGGCAAGATCATTACCGAACAATCGATCAAGAGCATGCTCATCCTGCCCTGGCCGGCGACGCTGAAACCGGGCCGGCAGCGGCTGCGCGGCTACGCCTATTCGCCCAACGGCCCCGTGGAGCGGGTCGAATGGAAGGCCGATGGGGGCGCGTGGCAGTCCGCGCAGCTGATCGATCCGCCCATGAAATATGCCTGGCGCCGGTTCGAGTTCGAGTGGGACGCCGCCGCCGGAGCGCACACGCTGTCGACCCGCGCGACCGACGCCGCCGGCGTGACGCAGCCGGACGTCCTACCGTTCAACGAGAAAGGGTACCTGTACAATGTGCCCCTGGAGCATCCAGTCACGGTAGCCTGAGGGGAAGGAATGAGGATTCCGTACGTCGCGGTGGCGGCGCTGTTGTTCTGGGGATGCGAGGACCCTGCCGCCGCGGCGCGCGAGCAGCAGGCGCAGGGGAGGCTCGCCTACGAGACGTATTGCGCCAGTTGCCACGAGATCGATCAGGGCATCGGGCCGCGGTTGAAGAATGAGGTGCTGGCGAGCCGCATGGATGCCGGCTCGCTGCTGCAGTATACCCGCCGCAACATGCCCTACCAGGCCGGCAATACCCTCACACCCGGGCAATACCTCGATATTACCGCCTATCTGGTGGCCCGTGGCGGGTTCATGGATTCAACTCGGGTGCTGCTGGAAACCGACGCCGCTTCGATCCGCCTGGCGCAGTGATGCGTTGGGAATCAACCCATCCGGGCGCTGAGGTGCGGTGACATCGAACACGCTTCTCCGCTACGATCGCCCGATGCAGGATCCCCGCCAGCACGCCGCACCCCTCATGTTGCGATGTGCGCTGGCACGCCTCAGTCCTTCACCCGATTCAGCCCCATCGCCCGGATCATCCAGCGGGGCAGGGGCTTGTCGGCCGGGCGCTTGCGGAGGTCGAGGTACCAGTTCCACTTCTTCATGATCGGCACCTTGTGCGCTTCGACGAACTCGATGAGGGTGCCGTCGGGGTCCTCGACATAGCTGAACTGGCCGCTGGCCTCGCCCATGTCGAACGAGTTCATGCTGTCGACCACGAACGGGAAGCCGGCCTGGTTGCATGCGCCCTCCAGGGACGGCATGTTGCGCACGTCGAAGCAGAGGTGGATGAAGCCGAGATCCCCCCAGTATCGATCCTTGAACACCGGCACCGGGAAGCGATCGAAGACCTTGACGAGTTCGATCTCCGAGGCGCCGAACAACGGCCCGAATCCGCCGCGGCCGGGCTGTTCGAGGGCGAGCAGGACCCGGCGCACCCGCGTATTGCCTTCGGGACGGATGGCGGCGAGATCGTCGAACACGCCCTCCTTTTCATAGACGACCTTCGTGTAGCCGAGGACGTCGCCGTACAGCGTCCGCGCCTTGTCGATGTCGGATACGCCGATCTGGCAGCCCACGACGCCGCCGGTGAGGTGGCGGTTGTTTTTCGTGAACCAGGTGTCCGATCCGACGATATCGAACACGTTGCCGTAGGGGTCGCGCAGGAAAAAGTGAGGCCGGCCGGCCGGGTCGGGTTGTACCGGGGACATCACGTCGAGGCCGGCCTGCACGAACTGGCGATGGCTGGCCGCCACGTCGCGCGACTTGATGCGCGCCGCGAAGATGCCGTAGTCGCCGATGCAGATCGGCGCCGCCGGGCCGGTGGGCGTCCGGCTCGTGAACTGCCAGATCTCCATCCCGCCGCCCCCCTGCATATTGATCGCCAGCGTCGCGTTGCGCGCCTGGACCGCCTGCCCGGTGTAGGCCTTCATCAGCGGCGCCTCGGCGGCTTCCTGGAAGACGCGGACGTCCATCCCGAAGTGTTTGCGGTACCAGGCGAAAGCGGCGGTCATGTCGCTCACGCCGATCCCTATTTGCTGGATGCCGCAAATGAGCGCGCTCATGGAAAGGTCCGGTGGTGGGGGGATAGCGGGAGACCGCCGGGCGATGGGCTCCCGGCGGTGTGTTTCGAGACCGACGCGGTGCGCGGAGCCTAGCGGGTGGGCTCGACCAGGTCGCCCGGGACGTCGGTGACGTAGCCGTCGCCCGACGCCGGCTCGAGCCGGAGGTAGTCGCGCAGCGCCGCGAAGGCTTCCAGCGTCCGGGCGACATCGTCGTCCGTATGGGCGGCCGTCGACGTCATCCGGAACAGCACCACGCCTTTCGGCACGACCGGGTACGACACGGCGGAAACGAAGATGCCGTACTGGGTACGGAGCAGATGCATCGCTTCGGTGGCCGTCTTTTCGTCGCCGGCGGGGATGTAGACGGGCGTGATCGGGGATTCCGTCTCGCCGACATTGAAGCCGAGCGCCACGAGGCCGTCGCGCAGCGTGTGGGCGATGTGCCACATGTGGGCGCGCCGTTCGTCGCCGTGCTCCACGAGGTCGAGTGCCGCCATGACGGACTCGACATAGACCATCGGCAGGCTTTTCGCGAAGATCTGGGTGCGGGCGTTGTAGCGGATGTAGTCGATCACCCGCTCGTCGCCGGCCGTCACGCCGCCGATGGCCGCGAAGGATTTGGCAAAGGTGCCGAAGTAGAGGTCGATCTGGTCCTGGCAGCCCTGCATCTCGCCGACGCCGGCGCCGGTCTTGCCCATGATCCCGAAGCCGTGCGCGTCGTCGACGAAGAGGCGGGCGCCGTACTGATTCTTGAGGGCGCAGATCTCGTCAAGCCGGCCGATGTCGCCGGTCATCCCGAAGACGCCCTCCGTGACCACGAGCACGCCGCCCTTGCGGGTCTCGTTGGCTTTCTGGAGCTGTTCTTCCAGGCTGTTCATGTCGTTGTGGCGGAACACCCGGAACGGCTTCCCGCTCGAAGCGACCAGCGCGCCGTCGACGATGCAGGCATGCGAGAGGCTGTCGATGATGATCGTGTCGTTGCCGTCGGTGACGGCGTCGATCGTGCCCATCACGCCCATGTAGCCGTAGTTGAACACCATCGAGGCCTCCTTGTGGAGGTAGCGCGCCATCCGGCGTTCCAGCTCCAGGTGCCGCTCGGTGTTGCCGGACAGCATCCGGGAGCCCATCGGCGACCAGATGCCGTGCTGCCGGACGGCCTCCTCGGCGGTCCGCTGGATGGTCTCGTTTCCGATCAGGCCGAGGTAGTTATTGATCGACCAGACGACGACATCCTGGCCCTTGAACCGCATCCGCGGCGCCGGCGTGCCTTCGAGAATCGGCTGGGTGAAGTACTGATCCTTGGCCTGGCGGTACTTGCCGAAGTACCCGCCGTCGGTGTCGCACTTCTCGAACAGGTCCTTCCGCTCGGCCTTTTTGGCCGCCGGCGCGGGCGTGGGGGCCGGCGCGCCGGTGAACTGGTACGACAGCTTGTCGGCCAGTTCGGAGACGGTGAGGTCGTTAAGCGCCTCGTCCATCGGGACGGTGACTTTCAGGTTGCGCTCGATTTCGAGCTTGAGCTCGACGGTGTCGAGCGAGTCGAGACCGAGCACGCTGAGCGACTGCTCGGGGTCGATGCTCGCGAACGGCATCTTGAGCGCCTTGGCGACGAGTTGCTGGAGGAAGAAGGTGACCAGCGTCTTGCGTTCCCCGTGCGGCAGGTTGGCTAGCGCGCCGCGGTCGAGGAAGGCCTCCGACAGGTCGTCCTCCTCCTCGGCGCGGGCTTCGAGGGCGTGCTGGCCAAGCACGTCGAGGGTGCCGGCCAGGTAGCCGCTGCGGGCGGCATGCCGCTGGATCTTGCCGCTCGAGGTCTTGGGCAGGCTTTTGGGTTTGAGCAGGACGATGGCCTGCACCTGCAACTCGTGCACCAGCGAAACCGCCTTGCGGATCGCGCGGGCCACTTCCTCCACGTTGAGGCCGCGCATGTGGGTGCGTTTGACCTCGATGGCCACCGCCAGCTTTTCCTGGCCGTCGGCGGTGATCGAAAACGCCGCCGCGGCGCCGTGTTCGAGCGCGGCGTGGGATTCCTCGATCGTCTTTTCGATATCCTGCGGGTAGTGGTTGCGGCCCCGGATGATGATGAGATCCTTCAGCCGGCCCGTCACGTACAGGTGGCCGGCCTGGACGAAGCCGAGGTCGCCGGTCCGCATGTACGACACGCCCGGCGTCTCGGCGAGCGTGGCCCGGAACGTCCGCTCCGACTCCTCCTGCCGCTTCCAGTAGCCCTGTGCCATGCTGGGGCCGGAGACCCAGATCTCGCCCACGGCGCCGTCCGGCCGGCGGACGCCCGTGTCGGGGTCGACGATCTGGACGGTCTGGTCCAGCCAGGTCTGGCCGCAGCTCACGAGCGTGCGCTCGTCGTCCACCTTGCCTTTCGCCAGGATGACCTTGTTCTGCTCGAGCGCGGTGCCGCGCACGTTGAGGAGGTGGACGGGCGAATGATGGGGATTGCCGGCGACAAACAGCGTGGCCTCGGCGAGCCCGTAGCAGGGCGAAAAGCCCGTGGCGGCGAAACCGTAGGGCTCGAACGTCTGGATGAATCGATCCAGGGTGTCGGAGGCTACCGGCTCGGCGCCGTTGTAGGCCGTCACCCAGCTGCTGAGGTCGAGACCGGCGCGGTGCTCCGGCGCGATCTTGCGTGCGCAGAGGTCATACGCGAAGTTCGGGCCGCCGCTGATTGTCGCGCGGTACCGGGAGATGGCCTCGAGCCAGCGGACGGGTTTCTGGAGGAAGGCGACCGGCGCCATGAAATAACACGGATAACCCAGGTACAGCGGGTTGAGGATATTGCCGATCAAGCCCATGTCGTGGTAGAGCGGCAGCCAGCCCACGACCACCGAGTCGCCGCTGGTGCCGAAGGCGGCTTCCATCTGGCGCTCGTTGTGGAGGAGGTTGCCGTGGCTCACCATCACACCCTTCGGCGTGCCCGTAGAACCCGACGTGTATTGCAGGAATGCGATCGTGTTCGCGTCGACCCCCGGATCGGTCCAGGCCTCGGCGAGCTCCAGGCCGATGGTGTCGGTGGAAATCACCGTCATGTCCTTCAGGGCCTCATCCTCCGCGAAACGCGCCGCGATGTCGCCCACGATCAGGTCGTTCGTAAGCGTGATGCGCGCGTCGGCATCGCCCACGATACCCTCAATGCGGCTCATCGACCGGTTGCGCCGCGGCGGATACGCCGGCACGGCGATGGCGCCCGCATACAGGCAGCCGAAAAACGCCGCGATATAGTCCAGACCGGCCGGGTAAAGCAGCAGGACGCGCTCGCCGGCGGCGTTCAGCTGCTGCAGCCGGGCCGCGATGCTCCGCACGCGCCGGTCGAGCTCGGCATAGGTATACCGGTCCCCCTCGATTTCCCCATCGATCAGGAAGGTATAGGCCAGACGGTCGGGCTGATGAAGCGCTCGCCAGCGCAGGATGTCGACAAGGCTGGACGGATTCAGGGCGTTAAGGTCTGTACGATCGATCATAGAATGTGTCGGATCACCAGGAAAAAACGGAGAACGCAGCGCGGAATCGTAGGGTTGCTACGCGTGTGGGGCATGGGTGCCGGCGGCGATCGGGCGCATCTTCCGTACTACGCGTACCGTACACCCCTGCGCGGATCGCCTGCGGTCGGGTGTGGTGCGGAAAGGCGGCCTCCCGGCATATGTTCTTCAGGAATGGACCCTAAAATAGGCGAAACGTAGCAATAATGAATGCGGGGTAGCCCGCTTGCGCCAATATTAGCGGAAGATTTAAGGTAGAGCGCCCTGGATAAGTCATTGAAAATCATGAAAATGCGAGATGACGCGGAGCCCCCGCGTGACGCCCGTCGAGGCCCGTTGGGAGGCGCGGCGAAAGCGCCGGCCGGCCCCTCCGAATTGGCCTCTCACGGTTTTTTTTCGGGGTCCGCTAACTTTTCGTCCTCGGGCCGACTCTTGTTGGTAGTTGGATGTAAGAGAGCCTGAGGATCGGATGGGCGCGAGCCGGCAAGAAACTCCGGATGAGGTGCTGGTCGTCGCGGCGATCCTGGGCGACCTGGAAGCCTTCGACGAACTCGCCTTCCGGTACCGGCCGGCGGTGCTGCGGCTGGCCGACGACATCGTCGGGCCGGCGTTCGCCGAAGACATCGCGCAGGATGCGTTGCTGCTCGCCTTCCGGGCGCTGCCCTCGATCGACGATCCATCCCGTTTCGGCGGCTGGCTCCGCGCGATCGCCCGAAACCGGGCCTTCCGGTTTCGACGGCAGTCGGGGCAACGCGCCGGGCAGCGAGTCGAACTCGACCTGTTTCTGCTCGACCAGCTCGGCGTCTTCGTCGCCCCGCGGCCGGTGCTCGACGAAGACCGCGAACAGCTTCGCCGCGCCTTGCGCGACGTGCCGGCGGAATACGCCGAGACGCTCCGGTTGCGTTACCTCGACGACATGCCGATCAAACGCATCGCCGCGTTTCTCGACATCCCGCTTTCAACCGTTAAATGGCGCGTGCACCGGGGCCGGACCCTGCTCCGGGACGCGCTCGACCGACTCGACCCAGACCTGTCATGACCGACCCGTTAGATCGCCTCGCCCGCGTCCTCGCGCAACTGGTAAGCGACGCCGGCTTCGCCCTGCTCTGCGACGCCGACGACGCCGTCCAGCATCATTGCGTCCGGCAGTATAACCAGGTGCTCGCGCAAGTCCGCAAGCTGGAGCCGGATCTGACCGCCGGCTTCGCCCCGCTCGACCTTTCCGCCGGCGCTGGCGTCGTCCGCATGCGTGGCCGCGATCTCCTCGTGCAGCTCAGCTCGACCCGCTCGTCGGACTGGCTCGGCGCCTGGCTCGACCGGATCTTCTCGCCGGGCGACCGTCTCGTCTGCTGCTGATCCACATCCCCTTCTCCTTCATTCGGTATAACGACATGGAACGTGCGCAAGAGATCGCCAAACTGGTCAACGTGCTGCGTCGCACCGCGCGGATGGCGCAACAGGCGGCCTGGGCCGGCGGCGATGCGGACAGCGTCGCCTTCTGCATCAAACAGCACAACAAGGTGCTGGAGCGGCTCACCGAACTGGACGAAGCGGCGGCCGGCGTGTTCGAGCCCCTCGGCGACGACGCCAACCTGACGGTGGTGGCGATGGCGTGCCGGCAGCTCGCCGCGTTTTACGAGGATGAGGTGTCTCACGGCTCCAAATGGGAGCGCATCTACGGGGCCGCGTTCGATACCGGCTCGTTCAAGGAGTTCTGGCGCCAGTCCGCCAAGGACATCGAAGACTTCGGGGAATTCATCCGTGAAAACCTCGACGCCTGGGCGGCGATGCGCAAGAAAGGCGAGGGCAAGGAGGAGAAGAAGGAAGGGGAGGCTTGATGGGTGTGGGAGTTTGGGAGCCTGGGGGTATGAGGATACGGTTTGACTTCCAGGCAGTGCTTTTCCAGAACGCCACTTTTTCGGGGCAAGCTCAAGCTCACCCACACTCCTACTACCGATCCCCTTCTGAAACGTCCGCGCTCCCGTGGCGCACGTAGGGTTCGCGCAGCCTGACGGGTTCCACCGCCGGCTTCTTCTTGCGCACACGCAGATTGATCATTTCCACGAAGACCGAGAAGCCCATCGCGGTGTAGATGTAGCCTTTGGGCACGTGGTGGTCCAGTCCGTCCGCGATCAGGGTGAAGCCGATGAGAAGCAGGAACGAGAGCGCCAGGATCTTGATGGTCGGCCGGCGCTCGACGAAGTCGCCGATGCGCTTCGCAAACAGCATCATGAAGCCCACGGCGATGACGACGGCCGTCACCATGATCCCGACCTCGCTCACCATGCCGACGGCCGTGATGACGGAATCCAGCGAAAAGACCACGTCGAGCAGCATGATCTGGATGATCACGCTCTGAAACGAAGGGGCCCGGGCCACCGACAGCTCGGCCTCGTCGCCTTCCAGCTTCTGGTGGATCTCGTGCGTGCTCTTCGCGATCAGGAAAAAGCCGCCCACGATGAGGATGAAGTCGCGCCCGGAAATTTCATTGCCGAGCACGGTGAACCAGGGGGCCGTCAGCTGGATCACCCAGGCCAGCGAAAACAGGAGCGCGAGGCGAGAAATCATCGCCAGCCCGAGGCCGACGAGTCGCGCCCGGTTGCGCTGATCCGGCGGCAGCTTGCCGGCCAGGATCGAGATGAAGATGATGTTGTCGATCCCGAGCACGAGCTCGAGCGCGGTCAACGTGACGAGCGCGATCCACGCCTCGGGAGAGGAAAGCCATTCCATGGGAACGAGGTACGGGGAAGATGGAGAGGGGAGCCGGACGGTGCGCCGTCAGTTGGGGAAATCGATGCGGACGACGCGGCCCTGCATGCCGGCCGCCCAGCCTTCGCCGGATGGGGCGAAGCCGACGGTCCAGTAATTCAGGGAGTCGAGCAGCGTCCACGTGTGGGCGAGGTCGAGCGTAACGGCCAGCCCCTTCGGGCCGGCGGCGACGAGCGTGGGGGTGGGTCTGCCCGGGGCGAAGGCGATGCCGTAGATCGCGCCGGCAAACGGAGGCGGGGTGGCGAGGTTCCAGGTGTCGCCGCCGTCGGTCGTGACGGCGATGTTCTTCTGGGAGGCATCCGGCGCGGCCATGTCGCCGCCGGCGGCTACCCCCTGGCGGCCGTCCAGCAGTTCGACGGAGGCCAGCCCGGCGGCCGGCGAATCGTGGACGACGGGGGTCTCGGTGATGCGCCACGTCTTGCCGCGGTCGTCGGTGCGCAGGACGCGCGCCGCGCCGCCGGCGCCCGTGCCGATGATCGCCGCCTGGTCGCCGACCGTGCGGACGCACGTGCCGCTGGCCGCGAAGCTGCCCTCGCCGGGCAGGGCGCCGGGCAGGCTCGACGGCGGAATCCGTCGCCAGGTCTCACCGTCGTCGGTCACGATCAGGTAAAATTCCCCCTCGATGGAGTCGCTGAAGGCGATGCCGTGTTGGGCATCCCAGAAATCCATGCAGTCCAGAAAGCCGGCGGGTTCGGGGTTGGTGAACTGCAACTTCCAGGTGGCGCCGCCATCCGTCGTCTTGTAGATGCGGGAGTCGTCGCCGTTGCCGATGCTGAGGAGGTACGCCGTCTGCGCGTCCACGCCGTGGACGTCACGAAACTGGAGGGAATCGGCGCCGGGCACAACGCCCGTCTGCCAGGTGGCGCCGCCGTCCGTCGTTCGGGCGAAGGTGCCGCCCGTTCCGCTGAGCCACACGACGCGGTCGGATACGGGGCTGAGGCCGATGAAGAGCGCGCTGGCGCCGCTGGGTTGGGGTGTCGTGGTGGGCAATACCGGGGGCGTGGTGCAGGCGGCACAGAGCGCGCCAAACGCCACGCAGGCAAGCAGAATGCGGGACATGGGACAACCGAATGCTGAACGTCAGTCCAGAATATACGGCGCGAGCATGTCTTCCACTTCGCGGACGGATTTTTTGGAGACGAGGACCCGGTTGAACCCGATCGGTTCGATGCGGAGGAAGACGACGTCCCCCGACTGATAGATCGCGAATTCGCGCGTCGCCGGCAGCAGGTCGTCAGCCTCGGGGATCTCGCCGGCGCCCACGACCAGCTCGTACGCCTCCGGATGATAGCGGTACCGGAGGTGCTGATAGAGGATCGTGATCGGATTAAACGCCGGCCGCAACTCCTGCGTGACGTACTGGTGGAGCCGGGCGATGCCGCGGCGGTCCAGCCGGTGGTTTGCATCGGCGCCCTTGATGACCATGGCGCGGCCGTAGCTCTCCGGGCGCGCCAGAAACACGGGGCCCCGGTTCCAGAAAGGAATCACGACGAGCGAAAAGAGGACGAAAGCCGCCAGGTAACGCAGGACGCTCTCCTTCAGGTTGTGCGTCCGCGGGTAATAGGTCGTCGTGCTGCGCATGTCGGGCAATAAACGGATCCGTGCTGTCGAAGGATCGCTCCGGCGCAAGCACGGTGCCAGTTCCGCTATGCCCGTCTATCGGTCACCATTCGCCCTTCTTGCCGAAGGCTTCCTTGGCCGCCGCCTGAAAGGCTTTCCGCCCGGCGTCCATCTGTGCCAGGATCTCGTCGGTGGATTTGCCCGCGACATCCCGCGCGGCGGGGATGACCGTGTTGCACTCGTTGCGATCCATGAAGACGGCGGCCTCGAGCAGCCGCGCCTCGTCTTCCGCCGGCACGGCGAGGAAGCCGTGTTTGTCGGCATGGATGAGCTGGCCGGGTTTGATTTTGCGGCCGAAGACCTCCACCTCGCAGTTCCAGCGGACCGGGTAGGCGTGCGCGTGCCCCACGCACAGCCGGCGGGCGATGGCCTTGAAGCCGGCGTTGGTCATCTCGTCGATGTCCCGGATCGCGCCGTCCGTGATCGTCCCGACGCACCCGAGCGCCCGGTGGGTGTTGGCGTTGACCTCGCCCCACATGGAGCCGGCGATGTGGGGCGACTCGAGGTCCTGCACCACGATGATCTTGGGACCGGGCGCATAGGCCACATACCGCCGGTAGGCGTCCAGATTGCCGGGGTTCTCCCGCTTGTGCGCGGCGTTGCTCGGTTCGATGACGAGCGTCACCGCGTAACCGACCATGGGCCCCATCTGCGGCATGAAGTCGGTCACGGGGTCGAGATTAAACGCATCCGCGGCGGGATCGTGGCGGGTGATCTGCTCCCAGCCGTTGTAGATGGTGGGGGTGTTCCAGCGTTTGAGCTGGAGGAGTTCGGCGTGGGATAACATGGGGTTGTCGATCTGGGAGGTTGCGGATGCTGCGCTGCGAAATCTACCGGGATACCCTGGCGGTGGCGACGCCGATCCCGGAGTCGCCCATCCCGTAATAGAGAAACCAGGTGCCGTTCTTTTCGACGAGCCCTTCGGCGAAGACGACGTTGGCGATCTGCCCGGATTTTTCGAGTTCGTTGGTGACTTCCAGGAAGGGCGCGTCCGTCCGGTCGATCAGCACGGCGGGGTTGCGGGGATCGAAGAGCGCCTGGCCGGCGGCGTACTGCAGGTTTTCGTCGGCGCTGTTGTAGATGAGGAGGATGCCGTCGTCCGTCAGCAGGGGCGGCGGGCCGGGCTCGACGAGCCGGCTGTCGAACATCCCGGGCCGGGGTTTGATGGCCGGCTCCTCGACCACGGTCCAGTGCAGGAGGTCGGTCGAGTGCGCCGCCCAGATGTTGGTGTCGCCGAAATACATCCAGTAGGTGCCGTCGATGGGCTCGGGCAGGATGGCGCCGGACTTCGTCCAGCCGCGTTCCGGGAAGAGGGGACCGTGTTTCGTCCAGGTGTGGAGGTCGGTCGATGTCGCCATCCCCAGCCGGGCGGTTTCCCCGTCGTAGCCGGTGTAGGTGAGGTAATAGGTGCCGTCGATATGCACGATGCGCGGATCCTCGGTGCCGCCCGGCAGCTCCCACGGGTCCGACGGCTCGAAGATCGGATCGGGCTCGCGGTCGAACCGGATGCCGTCCGTGCTGGTGCCCAGGCCGATGCGTGAGGTGCCGTTCCAGATCCCGACGCCGGAGGAGTCTTCAGCCCGGTAGATGAGATAGATGGTTTCGCCGTCGGTCCAGGCCGCCGGGTTGAAGATGTCCTTGGCCTCCCAGGTGTCGCCCTGCGGGGTGAGGATCGGGTTGCCGGCGTATTTCTCGAAGGGGCCGAGCGTCCAGGAGTCGGCCCCTGAATCGACCTGTGAATCGGCCGGCGCATCGGGCGATGCGCAGCCGGCGGCGAGGCCCAGGAATACCAGAATGGGGATGTATTTCGACATGGGAAGCTAGCTCTTTTGAGGATGCGCTCGGGGGTGAACGGGGTCGAGACGCGTCCCGATATTACCAGCGCCCGGCCACAACGTCAACCGATATGGATGTCCATCTTCGCGCCGAGCCGGCCGAGCAGCGCCATATACCAGGCCAGCGCGTCCTCCGTCTGGGTGGCCAGCGACGCGGCGCCCCAGATCACGGTGAGGGTTCTGACGGTGCCGGCGTCGGTTTTCGTGCGCTGGGCGTCCTTGACCGGATTGGCGCACGGGCCGGCCGCGTCGTGGACGCACAGCAGGCCTTCGACGTTGATTTCCTGCCCCGAGGCGTTGAATACATAGATCTGGCCGGCCTCGCCCGGCCCGATCCGGAACGGCGCGCTGGCCTTGCCCAGATCGATCACGCTGATCGGCAGCCCGCTGTGGAGCGACACGGCATTGCAGACATCCACGGCCACGTTGATCGGCTGCAGGGTGTCTTCCTCTGCGGCCTTGAGCAGGTACTCGGAAGCCGGTTTGCCGCGTCCCGTCGGCTTGTACCCCCGGTGCCGCAGCAGGTCGCGCACGCGGGCGCGGACGTCTTCCGAACGGGAGATAGGCGCCGGGGCCTCCAGCTTGAGCAAGTCGGCGAGCCAGCCTTGCCGCTCGAAGGCGCCGAGGTCTTGCGGCCACTCGGTCGAAAAGACGGCCGGGTGGAGATCGGGGTAGGGGTCTATCGTTACCATAGGCGCGCGGGTTCTGCAGGGGGCCATGCGTAAAAGTTCGGGATGGAGGAGGCGGGATGCAATACGGGGATACGGGATGCGGGAAACCGGATGCCGCCGGAACCTCAATTGGGCCGACCGGTAACACATCACACGATCCATCCAGATACCTGCCTCCATGCCGGCTCCACGGCACGCATACCGCCTGTCCACGCGTCTCATCGCGCTGATCCTGCTCGGCGCGAGCCTGCTCCCTTCGGTCCAGCATGTCTGCCGGATGACGGAGATGGCGTCCGTCGCCTCGTGCTGCCCGGAAGACGCGGTGGACGCCCACGCGGCGCATCGGGGGCACACCGGCGCGCCTGACACGCCGCCCGCTACCGACCCGCCCTGTTCCGGGCCCACCGATCCGTGCTGCGCCATGCAGGCCGCGGATTCGTCGACGTTCCGGCTGGTGGGCGACGCCGCAGGCCGCGTCGCTCATGCCGGCGTGCTGCCGCCGGCGCTCGATGTCCTTCCTGCCGCGAGCCGCATCTCCCGAGCCCTGAACTGGTTCGATTCCGGTCCGCCGCTACCGCCATCCCGGCCACTCCACCTCCTGTATTCGCTCTTCCTGAATTGAAGGAGTCCGCGAGTTGATGGTTCACTCCGGACGCGCCGTGCCTGGGTTGCACGCCGCGCCTGTCCGGTGTTCGCGCTGAATCGCTTCTATTCCGTTGAGTCATGTCCTTATTTCTCCGAACGCTCCGGGGGCTCCTGCTCCTGTGGACGCTGCTGGCCGTCCCTCGACTGGCGGCGCAGGACCGTGCAGCGGAGCCGCTGCCGCTGGATCTGGCAACGATACAGGCCGCCGTACGGGCCGGCAACCCCGCGCTCGAAGCGAGTCGCCTCGAGGTCGACGCCCTCCGCGCGCGCCGCGATCAGGTCGCCACGATGCCCGATCCGCGGGTGATGGTCACCTACCTGCCCGCCCCAATCTACACCGCCGTCGGCGCCCAGCGCAGCCAGTGGCGCATCGAGCAGGCTGTCCCTTATGCCGGCACCCTCGGGCTGCGGAGCGACGTCGCGATGCTGAGCGCCGACGTGGCGCGCCATGAGGCGGAGGCCTACGGGCTCGATCTGGTGCTGGAGGCGACGAAGGCCTTCCTGACGCTGGATCGTGTCGCGCGAATGCGGGGCGTGATCGCCGCGTTTCGCGATCGGTTGACGGATTTCGAGGCCGCCGCGGCCTCGCAGTACGAGGTCGGCGCCGGCTCGCAACAGGCCATCCTCAAGCTGCAGCTCGAACGGAACAGCCTCGATCAGCGCGAACTGGTGCTGGAGCGGGAGTGGCGCACCGCGCACGCCCTCCTGGAGCGACTGACCAACCGCTCCGTGGCCACCGAGGGTCAGCCTGTGTCGGGGTATGACGGCGTGGCGTTGCCTGGACTTCCGGTGGATTCGCTCGAGACCCTGGCTCGGCGGCTGCGCCCGGAGGTGCAGGCGCTCGACCTGGCGGAAGCCCGCGCGGAGGCGCAGGTTGCGCTCGCGCGCAAGGCGGCGCTTCCTGAACTGGGGGTGAACGTCACGTACTTCGACCTCGCGCCGGCGAATCGTCCTCCCGGCGCTCCGGGGCGCGATGCGCTGGCACTCGGCGTCTCCCTCAGCGTGCCGCTGCACCGGGATCGCGTGCGTGCGCAGGAGACGGAAGCCCGGTTGCGCGGCGATCAGGTCCGCGCCCGCCAGGAAGCGCTCGCTTCCGCCATCTCGACCCAGCTGACCGACGCGTGGCATCAGGTACGCCTCGAATCCGAGCAGGTCGCGTTGCTGCGCGACGCCCTCATCCCCCGGGCGGAGACAACGCGGCAGGCAGCCCTCAGCGCCTATGCGACCGGTGCGGCGCCGTTCCTCGATCTCCTCGATGCGGAGCGCATGCTGTTCTCCCTCGACCTCGCCCTCGAAGAGGCGCGCTACCGCTACCTCAATGCCCACGCCGCCCTGGAGCGCGCGCTGGGCGTGTCGTCGCTGAACGACACGATTCGATAACCGACATCATGGACCCTTTATCCAAACCGAAGATGACGACTCCGATGCGCATCGCCGGCATCCTGCTCCTCCTGGCGCTCGTGGGCGCCGGCGGGTATTTCGCCGGCAGGCACGGCCAGCACGACGAGATGGCCACGCCCGCGGACGCCGCGCCGGCGGGCAAGATCGCCTACTGGCGGGCCCCGATGGATCCGACCGAGATCTACGACGCACCCGGCAAATCGAGGATGGGGATGGATCTGATACCCGTCTATGAGGACGAGGCGGATACGGCGTCGAAAACGACCGTGTCGATCGATCCCTCCGTCGTCCAGAACATGGGCGTGCGCACGGCGCGCGTCGAGCGCACCGATTTCTCCCGCATGATCCGCACCGTCGGCGAGGTGCAATACGACGAGGAGCGCCTGTATCAGGTGAGCGCCCGCATCTCCGGCTGGATCGAGACGCTGCACGTCAACTACGTCGGCGATCAGGTGCGGCAGGGGAGTCCGCTGCTGGATATCTATTCCCCCGAACTCGTCGCGACCCAGCAGGAATTCGTCCTGGCGCTCGCGAACGCCCGCCGTCTGGCCGCGCAGCCTGCCGCCTCGATGAAGGAGGATGCCGAGCGCCTGCTCTCCTCCGCGCGCAAGCGCCTCGCGTACTGGGACATCCCGGCCGACGAGATCGAGCGGCTGGAGCAGACGGGCGAGGTGCGCAAGACAATCACCCTGCGCGCGCCGGCGACGGGGGTCGTCATCCAGAAGGATGTCGTCGACGGCGCCCACATCAAGGCCGGCGACAACCTGGTCCAGATCGCCGACCTGCGCACGGTGTGGGTGCACGCCAGCTTCTATGAAAACGAGGTGCCCTGGATCGAGGAAGGGCAGCCGGTCGAGATGGAGCTGTCCTACCTGCCGGGCAAGACCTACAGCGGCCGGCTCGCCTACGTGTATCCGTACCTGCGGGAAAAGGCGCGCGACGTCCACGTCCGGATCGTCGTGTCCAACCCCGACCTCGAGCTCAAGCCCGGGATGTACACCAACGTGCAGGTCCAGGGCGCCCCGATCCAGGACGCACTCGTGATACCGACCGAGGCCGTGATCCGGTCGGGCGAGCGTTCGCTGGTGTTCGTCGTGCGCGCACCGGGCTCGTTCGAGCCCCGCGAAGTGCGCATCGGCGAGGAGGGCGGGCCGAACAACGCCTTCGTTCGGGTGCTTGACGGGCTCGAGGTCGGCGAGGAGATCGTCGTCTCCGCCCAGTTCATGCTCGACTCCGAGAGCCGCCTGCAGGAAGCGCTCCAGAAAATGCGGGAGGTCTCGAATGCGCCCGCCGACATGAACCACGACCATCCGATGGACATGCCCGAGGCCGCTCCGCCGGCCCCGGCGGAGCACCACCACTGATACGCAGCACGCGCATGGATGCGTGAAATCACATGCTAGAACGCATTATTGAAGCCAGCGTGCGCCATCGCTTCCTGGTGGTGCTCTTTACGGCGATCGCCGCGGCGGCCGGCGTCTATACGATGCTGCGAACGCCTGTCGATGCCATCCCGGACCTGAGCGACGTCCAGGTGATCCTCTTCACCGAATACGCCGGCCAGGCGCCAGAGGTGGTGGAAGATCAGGTGACCTACCCGCTGACGACGGCCATGCTCGCGGTGCCGCACGCCAAAACCGTCCGCGGCTACTCGTTTTTCGGGTATTCGTTCGTCTATGTCATCTTCGAAGACGGCACCGACCTCTACTGGGCGCGCAGCCGGGTGCTGGAGTACCTGAACTACGTGTCGAAGCGCCTGCCCCCGGGCATCACGCCCACCCTCGGGCCGGACGCCACCGGCGTGGGCTGGGTGTACGAATACGTGCTCGACGGCGGCGACCGGTACGACCTCCAGCAGCTTCGTTCGGTGCAGGACTGGTTCCTCCGCTATGAACTCACCAGCGTGCCCGGCGTCTCGGAGGTGGCGAGCATCGGCGGGTTCGTGAAGCAGTACCAGGTGGAGGTTGACCCCAATCGCCTCATCGCCTACAACATCCCGCTCTCGAAGGTGCGGACCGCGCTCCAGCGTAGCAACAGCGACGTGGGCGGCCGGCTCATCGAGATGGGGGAGACCGAATTTATGGTGCGCGGGCTCGGCTACATCGAGTCGATCGAGGACATCGAGAACGTCGCGGTGGGGGTCGATGAAAACGGGACACCGATCCTGATCCGCAACATCGCGCACGTGCATGCCGGCCCCGAGCTGCGGCGCGGTGTGCTCGACTGGAACGGCGAGGGCGAGGTGGTCGGCGGGATCGTCGTGATGCGGTACGGCGCCAACGCGCTGGAGACGATCAACGCGGTAAAAACAAAGCTGGCCGACCTGCAGGCCGGCCTGCCCGAAGGCGTTACGATCAAGACCGCCTACGACCGCTCCGGCCTCATCGAACGCGCCATCGACAACCTCAAACGCACGCTCATCGAGGAGAGCCTGATCGTCGCGCTGGTGACGATCCTCTTCCTGCTTCACGTGCGCAGCGCGCTGGTTGCCGTCTTCACGCTGCCGATGGGCATCCTGCTCGCGTTTCTCGCGATGAGCGCGCAGGGGCTGAACGCCAACATCATGTCGCTGAGCGGGATCGCGATTGCCATCGGTGCGATGGTCGACGCCGCGATCGTGATGATCGAAAACGCGCATAAACATCTGGAGCGCGACGCCGGCAAAAAGGAGCACTGGCAGATCGTACTCGACGCGTCGAAGGAGGTGGGGCCGGCGCTGTTTTTTTCGCTGCTCATCATCACCCTCTCGTTTCTGCCGGTTTTCACGCTCCAGGCGCAGGAGGGCCGGCTGTTCAAGGCGCTCGCGTATACCAAAACCTACGCCATGGCCGCCTCGGCGCTGCTGGCGATCACCATCGTGCCGATCCTCATCGGCTATTTCATCCGGGGCCGTATCCTGCCTGAGGCGCGCAATCCGATCAGCCGGTTCCTCATCGCCGGGTACCGCCCCATGATCCATGGCGTCCTCCGCTTTCGCTGGGCGACGATCGGCGTCGCGCTCCTCGCGCTCGCAGCGACGGCGTACCCGCTCTCCCGGCTCGGCTCCGAGTTCATGCCGCCGCTCAACGAGGGCGATCTCCTGTACATGCCGACGACAGACCCCGGGATCAGCATCACCAAGGCCAAGGAACTGCTGCAACAGACCAACAAGATCATCCGCCAGTTTCCCGAGGTGCAGCATGTGCTCGGCAAGGTCGGACGCGCCGAGACGGCTACCGACCCGGCGCCGCTTTCGATGATGGAGACCACGATCACGCTCCGCCCGCCGGATGCCTGGCGCCCGGGGATGACGATCGAAAAACTGGTGGATGAACTCGACGCCGCCATCGCCTTCCCGGGGCTCACCAACGCCTGGACGATGCCCATCCGCACCCGGATCGATATGCTGTCGACCGGCATAAAGACCCCGGTGGGGATCAAGGTGATGGGGCCGGACCTCGACGTGTTGTCCGTCGTGGCGCAGCGCGTCGCCGGCGCCGTCGAATCCGTCCCGGGGACGGTGAGCGCCTTTCCGGACAAGACCGTCGGCGGCAACTACCTCGACTACCGCATCAAGCGCGAAGAGGCCGCGCGCTACGGGCTGACGGTCGGCGATGTGCAGGACGTCATCATGTCCGCCATCGGCGGCATGAACGTGACGCAGACCGTCGAGGGCCTCGAGCGCTACCCGATCAACCTGCGCTACAGCCGCGAACTGCGCGACAACCTGCCGGCGCTCCAGCGCGTCCTCATCCCCACGCCGACCGGCGCCCAGATCCCGCTCAGCTACGTGGCCGCGTTCGACATCGTGAAGGGCCCGCCGGTCGTCAAGAGCGAAAATGCCCGCAAAACCGCCTGGGTGTATGTCGACACCCGCGACGCCGACATCGGCACGTTCGTGCGGCTGGCGCGCGAAACCGTCGAGCGCGAGGTGGCGCTGCCGGAAGGCTACAGCCTGGTCTGGAGCGGGCAGTACGAGTACATGGAGCGGGCGCGGGAGCGGCTGCGGATCGTCGTCCCGCTGACCCTCGTCATCATCTTCGTGCTGCTCTACCTGAGCTTCAAGAACGTCACCGAAAGCCTGATCGTCATGCTGTCGCTGCCGTTCGCGACGGTCGGCGGGTTCTGGCTCGTCTATCTGCTCGGGTACAACCTCAGCGTGGCTGTCGGCGTCGGCTTCATCGCTCTAGCCGGCGTGGCGGCCGAAACCGGCGTCATCATGCTCATCTACCTGGATCACGCCTGGCGCGACCGGGTGGCCCGCGGCGCCATGCGATCGCCGGCGGATCTGTACGAAGCCGTGGTAAACGGCGCCGTCGAGCGGGTGCGGCCGAAGATGATGACGGTCGTGTCCACGATGGCCGGCCTCATCCCGATCATGTGGGGCGCCGGCACCGGGTCCGACGTGATGAAGCGCATCGCCGCCCCGATGATCGGGGGGATGGTCTCGTCGACCGTGTTGACGCTGCTGGTGATCCCTGCCATCTATTACATCTGGAAACGCCGGTCCCTGCCGGCCCGCGCGGATGCCGAGGAGGCCGCATCCGCATCTTCTCCACCCCGATAGCCCCCGAATCCATGTCCCACGACGCACACACCCATCACGCCGAATCCCACTCGCGCAAAACATCCGCGCATCCGTCCACCCACGACGGGGCGCACCACGGCCACGCCGGCCACGGCGACATGGCGGCCGACTTCAAGCGGCGTTTCTTCATCGCGCTGGCGCTGACGGTCCCCATCCTCCTCCTGAGCCCGATGATCCAGGAGGCCATCGGACTCGGGGGCGCATGGTCTTTCCCGGGTGACCTGCTGGTGTTGCTCGGCCTCTCCGCTGCCATCTACGGCTATGGAGGATGGCCCTTTCTGAAGGGGTTCGTATCGGAACTGCGCGACCGCCGGCCCGGCATGATGACCCTCGTGGCGATGGCGATCAGCGTGGCGTTTTTCTACAGCGCGGCCGTGGTGATCGGCCTCGACGGCAAGCTGTTTTTCTGGGAGACAGCCACTCTGATCGACCTGATGCTGCTGGGACACTGGATCGAGATGCGGAGCGTGATGGGCGCCAGCCGCGCGTTAGAGGAACTGGCGCGCCTGATGCCGGCGGATGCGCACCGGATCGACGCCGATGGCTCGGTGGTCGACATCCGGCTGTCCGACCTCAAGAAAGGAGATCGCGTACTGGTCAAGAGCGGCGAGAAGATTCCGGCGGACGGAGACGCGACGGAGGGCGAAAGCAGCGTGAACGAGAGCATGCTTACGGGGGAGAGTCGGCCCGTCAAAAAAACGACGGGGGACGGCGTCATCGCCGGCTCGGTGAACGGGCAGGGCTCGCTGACGGTAGAGGTTAAAAAGACCGGTGAGGAGAGTTATCTCAACCAGGTCATCGACCTCGTCAAGACGGCGCAGGCGTCGAAAAGCCGGACCCAGAACCTCGCGGACCGGGCGGCGCTTTGGCTTACGGTCGTGGCCCTCTCGGTCGGAGCCGTGACGTTCGTCGCGTGGTTCATCGCCGCCGGCCGTGACCTCGCGTTTTCGATCGAGCGCGCGGTCACGGTGATGGTCGTGGCCTGCCCGCACGCGCTCGGGCTCGCGATCCCGCTCGTCGTGGCCGTATCGACCTCCGCGGCGGCGCGGCGCGGGCTGCTCATCCGCAACCGGACCGCCTTCGAGCAGGCGCGGCTGCTGGATACCATGGTCTTCGACAAGACGGGCACGCTCACGGAAGGTCGTTTCGGCGTCACCGACATCCTGGTGTACGACGCCGACGGCGAAGACGAGGTGCTCCGTCTCGCTGCCGGCGTCGAGCGGGGGAGTGAACACCCCATCGCGGCCGGCATCCTCCACGCGGCGGAGGAGCGTGGCATCGATGCGCCGGCGTCGAAGGGATTCACGTCGATCACCGGTCAGGGTGTCCAGGCGGACATCGACGGGCGTCGCATCCGGGTGTTGAGTCCGGGAGCCATCGCCTCGGCGGGTCTCTCGCCGTCGGATGGGCGCGTCGACGAACTCGGCCGGCAGGGCAAGACCGTCGTGTACCTGGTTGGCGGATCGGACGACGAGGCCGAGTTGCTCGGCGCGCTGGCGCTGGCGGACGTCATCCGCCCGTCCGCCCGCGAGGCGATCGAGCGGCTGCACGCGATGGGCATCGACGCGGTGATGCTCACCGGCGACAGGCAGGAGGTGGCAGACTATGTGGCCGGCGAACTCGGCATCGACCGCACGATCGCGGAGGTGCTCCCGGACGAGAAGAGCGCGAAAATCAAGGCGCTGCAGGACGAGGGGCGGCGCGTGGCGATGACGGGCGACGGCGTCAACGATGCGCCGGCGCTGGCGACGGCGGATGTCGGCATGGCCATCGGGGCCGGAACGGACGTCGCCATCGAAGCGGCCGACATGGTGCTGGTCGACAGCGACCCACGCGATGCCGTCCGCGTCATCGCGCTCGCGAAGGCGACGTACCGCAAGATGATCCAGAATCTCTGGTATGCGGCCGGCTACAACATCGTGGCCCTGCCGCTCGCCGCCGGCGTGCTGGCCGCTTGGGGCATCATCCTGAGTCCGGCCGTGGGCGCCGTGCTGATGAGCCTCAGCACCGTGGTCGTCGCCATCAACGCGCGTATCTTGCGCGTCGAGTAACGGTTGTCTGCGGCGGGATATAGATGCGGGATTCGCGATGGGTTTAGTCCAGCCGCTTGCACTGGCGGTCCCACGATGATTCCGCATCCAGGATCCCGCACCCCGAAACCCATCTCCCCGACCCACCATGCCCACCCCCATCCTGAATCGCCCCGTGAAATGGCATCGCATGCGCCGGCGGCTGCTGCGCCATCATCTCCCGCTCCTCGCGCTTTCGGCGATCGTGACAGCGCTCTGCTACCGGTGGGTCGGGGCGGAGGACGTGATCCACAACTGGAGCATGGCGACGGCCTATGCGGGGATGGCGCTGCTGGCGGCCACGCTCCTGACGGGCCCGCTCGCCGTACTCCGGGGCCGTGCGCGGCCGGTATCCAACGACCTCACACGCGACATCGGGATCTGGGCCGGCATCCTGAGCATCGCGCACACGGTCTTCGGGCTCCAGATGCATTTTCGGGGGCGTATGTGGTTGCTCTTCGTTCCGGACGAGCCCCTGGCCTTCCCGTTTATCCGCATGGATCAGTTCGGATCGGCCAACTTCACCGGACTTTTCGCGACGCTCATCGTGGCGATGCTGATGGCGATCTCGAACGACCTGTCGCTTCGCCGGCTCGGGACGAAAACCTGGAAGAAGCTCCAGCGCTGGAATTACGCGCTGTTCGGCCTGGTCGTCGTGCACGGCATCTTGTACCAGATCCTCTCGTCCCGCGCGATTCCGTTCGTGCTGGTCTTCGGCGCGATGGGACTGGCGGCGGTGGCGCTGCAGTTCGCCGGCCGGCGTCGGGTACGGCGCGAAGCGGCTACCGAATCCGCGGCGTAGCCTGCCACATGTCGGGATTCGGGCCCATCGCCTCTTTCAGGGCGTTCGAGATATCGTCCAGCGCCTGGGCAACCTCCGGCCTGAGCGCCAGCTCGGCGGCGCGGACGTTGCGGCGGACCTGGTCCGGGTTGCGGCCCCCGACGATCACCGACGCCACGCCGGGGCGCGTGAGGAGCCACGCGAGCGCCAGATCCGCCATCGGCTCGCCGGCCTCCTCCGCGAGCGCGCGGATGTCCTGGATGGTGTTGAACAGCAGGTCCTCGAAGCCCCGCTGGCCGTGGCGCACCTGCGCCCACTGGCCGGATGAGAAGTGGCGCGTCCGGGCGCGGTCTTCCGGGACGTCCGCGGGGTTCTTGAATTTGCCCGTCAGCAAACCGTGCAGGAGCGGCGAGTAGCAGAGGATGGACACGCCGGCATCCAGACAGGCTGGCTGGATGGCGTACTCCGGAGCCCGGAAGAGGAGGCTGTAGGCGACCTGGTTGCTGGCGGGCGCGAAGCCGGCGCGGAGCGCGTCACGGAGGTCGAGCGGGCCAAAATTGGATACGCCGTATTCCCGGATCTTGCCCTCCTGTTTGAGGGCCTCCAGCGTGCGCATCGGGACCTCGATGGGCAGATCCCAGTTCGGCCAGTGGAGCTGGTAGAGGTCGATCCAGGTCGTCCCCAGGTTTTTGAGGCTGCGTTCGCAGGCCGCGCGGAGGTCGGCCTCGGCGAAGTTCGCCGGCACCACCTTCGAGGCGATGACCAGCCGGTCGCGTACGTCGCCGAGGGCCTCGCCGATGAGCTGTTCCGAGTAGCCGTTGCCGTACATCTCGGCGGTGTCGATGGTGGTCATGCCGGCGTCGTACGCCGCGCGGAGCGCCGCGAGGGAGTTGGCCTTCTCCTGGTGTCCCCAGTTCAGGCCGCCGACAATGCCCCAGCCGCCAAAGCTCAGGGCGGAGACGGAGAGGGACGTGGTGCCGAGTGTACGGTGTTGCATGGTGTGTTTGCGCCCCCTCGCGATCGCGGGGAGCATCGGGGATCTCGTGGATCAGGGGCTGTTGCGAGGCAGATACCGCTCGGGAATGGGCTGGTCCGGCCGCTCGCTGTCCCAGTAGATCGTCACGATCCACCAGCGACTCCCATCCCACAGCAACTGGAAACTATTGATCCCGCGCGCGAACGGTTTTGCGTCGTCGGGCTTGCTGCGGGATTCGTAGGTGCTGAAGGCGTGCAGGATGTGGCCGTAGCGCTCGATCTTGCGTTCGACCTCGACCTCGAAAAATCCGTTCTGTACGAAATAGGGGCTCGCGCGCTGGATGTACTCGTCGACCGTGCTCACGGCGGCGGTGACGCCTTCGGGGCGGACGGAGACGGGAATCAACCGGGCGCCCGGGATGAACAGCGAGCGGAACCGGTCCCAGTTGCGCTCCTCGCCGATCGGGCCGGAGATGACGTCGTAAGTAGCCGCCATGATGGCATCCACCGTGGCGACATCCTCGGGGTTGGCGGCCGGCGGGGTCTGCGCGCGCGCCGGGAGGGCGAGGAGCAGGAAGGTGAGAGCGAGGAAGGTGTAGTTCATGGAGTGAGTATGGTTGAGATGTCGTCTCGAACGGATCCCCGACAGGGTCGGGGGGAAGGGGCGAGATCGCCCGATGGATGGCGCAGCGGCATGCTGCTGGAGGTCCCCCCGCCTTCTCAGGAGCAGGCTCTCCACGGCAGGTTGGCTACGCTGAACCTTCGGTCGGGATGATAAAAAGGGCTATGATGGTCGCCATGCGCTGGCTTTGTCACAGGGTGGCGCTGTACACCCGGCCGAATCGGTCGCGGGCTTCCACGCGGATGCTGTTTGCCTCCGGGGAGACGGGGGCATAGAACAGATGTTGCGTCTTCCGTGGCTCCACCCAGGGACGGTGGCTGGGCAGTTCGGGGCCGGCGTGGAGTTCAATGGACATCGGGTCGAGCCCGAGACGCTGCCCCATCCGGCCCTTGCGTTCGCCGTCCTCGTACCAGACGACCTCCCATTCCGGATCCGCATCCCAGACGTTGGCCACGATCTCGTCCGGCGCCGTGGGGTCGGAGCCGCGCGGGTAGATGCGAAGCTGATGATCGAACGGCATGCCGGTGCTCTTGTAGCGCCAGGACACGTCCGACCCGTCCATCTCGAACACCGCGTAGCCGCTCGGCGTCCCGTCGTAGCAGATCGGCCCGCTCCACCAGGCGCCGCAGGCGGTGCCGAGGACGTGCTCGTGCACGCCGCCCTCGAAGACATGCTCGTGCTCGTGGGTGTGCCCGGTGATGAGGTGGGCGGTATAGGGTTCCAGCAGCCGGTACAGGCGTTCGCGGTTCGTGATCGACCCGCTGATGTCGGGGGATGCCGCGCCGTTGCGCAGGGAGGCGGTGCCCATGCCCGGGATGTGGGTGAGGACGATGACGGTGCGGCCGGCCTCGACCGTCGCCAGGTCCGCCGCGAGCCAGGTAAGCTGGATGTCGTCGAGATACCCGATATACCCCTTGCCGTGGTAGAACACGTCGTCCAGCACCACATAGTGCACCTCGCCGCGTTCGAAGGAATAATAGCGGGGGCCGAATCGCCCGCAGAACGTTTCGGTGGAGGTCAGATCCGATCGCCCGGAGAAGTCGAGGTCGTGGTTGCCCACGACCTGGAAGAACGGCACGCCCATCCGGCTGACGGCGCGCTCGTACTCGGGGTAGAGCGAGAGGTCGTCGAACATGATGTCGCCGCACGCGACGCCGAAGGCTACGGATCCGAGTTCCTGTACCGTGGAGATCACGTCCGGCACGGTCTGGTCGTGCAGCAGGCCCATCTCGTACGGCGTCTGCGTTTGCGTGTCGGCGAGGACGACGAAGCGATGCCGGCTGCCGGCGTCTGTCGCCTCCAGGTCGAAGCTCGCATCCATCTCCCCGCGGGCATTGGGGGCGATCGGCTGGTAAAAGCGGGCCGTCCCGGGTGCATTCTGGGGGATCTGGTATCCGTCCGGCAGGCCGATGTGCACAAAAGGCTGCGCGTCCGTCGTCGTCAGTTCATACCGGCCGTCGGCGCCGGTCCGCACGACCGATACGCCATCGGTCACCGAGACCCCCGCGAGGTTCGCCCGCCCGGCGCGGACGCGGCCGCGAACCCGCACCGGTTTGCCGGCCGGCGCGTGAAAGATCGGGGCGTACGGGTCGGCGAGGATCCGAAGCGGGAGCGCCAGGCCGGCGCCGGCGAAGGCGGCGTGGCGAAGGAATTGGCGGCGGGAGGTCGGGGTGGGGAGCATGGGGGTGATGAATGAAAATGTTAAAATGGAAAAAAATGGGAGGCGGATACGCCAGGGCGCTAGCGTTGCCCGGCGGGTGCAGGCAGCACATCCGGTTCCGGATCGGGAAAATCGGCCAGGGTGGCGGCGTGGAGGGTGTTGAAGATCAATTTGAACGTGCCGCCGGGCTGGCCTCTGAACTGGGGGCGGAAACCCGTGATCACCACGTTGCCCTCTCCGACCGGCACCCGCACCATGGCGGCCTTGCCGGCGAGGTATTCATCCTCTCCCAGTGCCCATCCACTCATGAGGAGATCGCTTTTGGCGTACCGGGCGATGACGTCGATCACGGGTGCCGGCGCCGGCGCGATGGACTCGCGCCCGCCCTCGCCGGTCGATGAACGGACCACCGCTTCGAACGCCCGGCCCTGCTGGAAGGACGCGGCCGTCTCTTCCTGCATCCCGTACGCGAGCGGGTGGCCGGTGTCCACGTCCATCCGGATCAGCGATCCGGGAATGAAGAACCGCGAGGACGGCACGCCGCGGACGGCGTTGCGCACGGGCAGACCGAACTGGTCGATCACAAAATCGCTCGCGCTGTCCAGCGCCAGCAGCGTGCCGCCTTCCTCGACGAATTGCTTGAGGGCCAGTGTGCCCTCGAGGCCGATCCCGCCGGTGTATTCCGCCGGCATGGTGTTCGGCGCATGCCCCTTCAGCAGCGCATCGCTGCCCTGGTCGGGCAGGATGACGGCGTGGTAGGTGGACAACCGGTCGTAGCGGAGGTCGGCGTCGTGCAGTGTATCCACGGCGAACGCGTACTGGTCGAGCAGCCAGCGCGTCCATCCTTCGTCCATGTTGGCGAGCCACGATTTGTACAGGCCGATGCGCGGGACGGAGAGCGGGTAGGTGGTGACAGCGGGCCGGGTTTCCAGACCGGCGAACGACAGCCCCGTCTCCTCGGCGAGCGCCTCGAGCCGGCGCTCGGTGTCGGCCCCTTTTTCGATGACGATGGTGCCTTCGGGGAACGGCGCGTTCTCGGGGCCGAATGCCTCGCCGGCCCAGGCGACCTTCTCTCCGGCCTTGAGCAGTCGGTTTACGACCAGTGCGCTGCCGTTGGCGCTATGCCCGAGCGCGTAGCCGAACGCGGGGTTTTCCGCGACCGTGCCTTTTTTCGGCAAGACGCGCGTTTCCGTCACCGGGTACAGCGGCGCCTGGAAGGGCGCGTCGATGCGGTCGACGCGGACGCCCATCTGCATGGGGAGCGTCCAGCCGGCGAGGTCGTAGGGCACCTCGGGTGATCCATCCGCCTTCCGGCGGTCGGGGTAGTCCTGGGGCTCCATGAGGTCGACGAGCATCGGCCGATAGGCCTGGGCGCTGAAAGCCACATAACTGTCCGCGTCGTAGCGCGTTGCCCCCGCGGTGAACGGGCGCTCGGCGCGCTGGACCTCGATGCCGGTTTTGCGGAGGACTTCCACGAGCCGGCGGGCTTCCGTCGGGTCGGCCTGGTCGGCGGGGATGATGTAGGCGTACGGTTTCGCGGTGTCGCCCCTGGCGATGGCGTCGCGCCCCATCGCGTAGCTGTCGTACAGCCAGCGCTCGCGCCGGTCCGCGGCGATTTCGAGGATGCCCATCGAGGCCGTGACCATGTAGTCGACCGCGTCCCGGAAGTGGGACTCGCCGCCCGGCCAGGGATAGGGGTAAAAGATGTCGGTGCCGTCGGTGGGGGTGTCGGGGTGGCCGGCGAGCGTGCGCGGCAGCGAATCGGGGGCATAGTAGCGCGGTGTGGGGGTGGCGTGCGCCGTCTCCGTGAGGATCCCGATCATGTTGTGGAAATACGGCGCCGTCCGCATCCCCCCGTTCCACCACATGCTGTACGCTACATCGGAAACGACGCCGGGCTTCTTCTCCATCGCGAACCGGTTCGCCATGGCGGAGCCCACGAGGTTGACGCCCGTCGTGACGCCGGGGTGGATGTTGGGATTGACCGGATCGGAGAAGGGCGGGAGGAAGATGCGCGCCCACGCCGGCGAGGTCTGATGATGGTTATGGACGATCTGGGGATACCACTCGTTGTACAGCACCTGCGACACCGCCTCCGACTCCGGCATCGTGTTCATGAACCAGTCCCGGTTGTTGTCGTGGCCTACGTAAGGATGGTAGAGCCAGGCCGGACTCGTCGTTTCGTAGGGCGTGCCCACATACTTCCGGTACCAGCTGGTGACGATGTCGAGCCCGTCCGGGTTGATGTTCGGCATGAGCAGCACGACGACGTTGTCGCGGATGCGCTGCATCTCGAAGCTGTCTTCGGCAACCAGCTTCCAGGCCAGCAGCGGCGTCATCTGCCCGTGTGCTTTTTCGCTCGCATGCATCCCGCCGTCGATCCAGACCACGGTTTTGCCCTCGCGGGCATACCGGCGGGCGGTGGCATCGTCGATGCGGGCGCGGGAGAGGGCCTCGCTCATCGTTCTCCAGCGGTCGAGCTGGGCCATGTTGGCCTCGCTGGAGATGAACATCACGTACAGCGGCCGGCCCTGGGCGGACCGCCCGATTTCGATCATCCGCGCCCGATCCGAGGCGGCGTCGAGGCGCTGGAAGTAGTCGGTGACCTGGCTGTAATCGGCCAGCTGGTAGTCCGCACCCGGCTCGAAGCCGAACACATCGACCGGGCGCGGGATGACAGGCTGCGCACCGGCCGGCAGGGCCAGGAACGCGAGGAGGAGAAACCAGAAAAACTTCATGCAGGCAACGTGGCTGGGAGTGCTGCCGATGAAGATAGGAGATGAAGGATTCGGATAAAAGGCGCGCCGGGGATCGCGCCTCGAGATCGAACGGGCCGTGTTACTGGATCAGTTCCTGGAGACGCTGGTCGATGATCTGGCTTTTCAGGTCTTCGCGTTCCTCGAAGCGGCGTTGCAGTTCGGTGAGCTGTTTTTCGAGCTGCTCGACTTCCATCCGGCGGTTTTCCTGCTTGAGTTCGAAGATGCGCTCGAGCAGCTGACGCAGTTCGGCCACCTCGGCGTCGCGCGCCGGGCCGGCAGCCATATTCCGGATGCGCTGGGCGCGTTCGAGGGTCTGGTTCTCCAGGTCGAATTCGGTTACGAGCCGGCGGTAGAGGGCATTGTCCTCCCGCTGCACTTCGAGGAAATAATGCTGCATGAGCGGGTTTGCGCCGACCGGCTCCGCCGCTTCGCCGTAGGCTACGTCCGCCTTGGCGGCGGCGCGCTGGCGGATGGGGGGCGGCGGGTTGCGGAATACCACCGTCGTGCGGCTGGACTCCATCTCCTCGGCCGGCAACTCGTGCAGGCGGCCGTCCATGATGGTGTAATAGTGATCGTTCAATTTAAACGAAGTGCCCGTCGAGCCGCTGAAGGACAGCTGCACGGTGACACCGTCGACTTCGAGCGAGGAGGGGATCTGATCCGGCTCCTGGAGCCGGCCGTCCACACGGACCTCGCCATTCTGGATCGTCAACGTGTGCGTTTGCGCGAAGGCTGGCAACGCCAGGGTGGCGAAGAGCAGCAAAGCGGGCAAGTGGACGATGAGACTGTTTAAAAAGCGTCGCATGGTCTGCTAGTTGCCTCTGGGTGAACGCGTGCTGGACGCCTCGTTGAGACGAAGCCCGGCCGGCGGAGCGGTCGGGGCGGCGCCCTGGAGCGATTCGAGCGGGACGACATGATCCCAGCTCAGGTCTTCGCTCTGTTCGAGGAGCTGGTCGATCCGGCTTTTATACTGGATGAGGGCATCGGCTTCCTCCCAGGTCGGTTGCCGGGATTCCGTGACGGGGGCGAGTGCGCCGGCCATCTGGAAACCGGAGTCGGCGAGCGAACGGCTGGCGGCCGGCGCTTCGTCGGCGAGGGCTTCGGCCATCGGCTCCGCGTCCCTGTCGAGCCCGAATCCATCGGCTTCGAGTTTCTGAAGCGGCACCGACTGGGCGGCGACGGGGGCTTCCTGGAACGACGAGGTCGGCGTCCGATTCACGAGAAAAAGTGCGACGAGGGCGACGACGCTCAGGGCGGTGGCCGCATAGCTCCAGTTCCGGATTCGGAGCCCGAGGGCCCGGCGCGGTGCGGGGGCGCGATCGATCGGCACTGTGCTGCCAACTGTGTCGCTAACTGTGCTGCCAACTGCGCCGGCTGACGCGGCGGCCATGATGCGGGCGAGCACGTCCGCATCCGGTTTTTCGGCGATGGAGTGGTCAAGCCAGAACTTGGCCTCGCTCATGGCCTGGTATTCCGCCTTGAGGTCGGAATCCTGGAGCAGCTCCTGGAGGGGGGCTGCATCCTCGGCTTCGCCATAAAGATGAGCTAGGAGTTGTAGCTTCTTGTCCATAAAAACGTGGCATGCGAGCTCTACGGAAGCTCGGAAAGTTCAGTCTGAGGTTTTTTTTTATCGGTCATCATCCGCCGAAGGTTCAGCAGCGCGTAGCGCATGCGTCCGAGGGCGGTGTTGATCGAGCAGTCGGTGAGCTGGGCGATTTCCTTGAAGGTCATCTCCGATTCGTGGCGAAGCAGCAGCACCTCGCGCTGCTCCGGGGGGAGCCGATCGATACAGGCCTGAAGCCAGTCCGCCTGCTCGCCGCGATGCATCAACTCATCGGCTGCGATCCCGTCGGCCGGCAGCCGTTCCCAGAACGAGGGGGCGTCGTCGTCCCCGAGATCGGGCACATCCTGCCATTTTTTCCGGCTGCGCAGGTAATCGAGCGCGGCGTTGCGGGCGATGCGCATCACCCAGGCCAGCCACCGGTCTTGCTGGGCGTACGAACCGCGCTGGTTCTGCATTGCGCGAATGACGCGCAGGAAGGTCTCCTGGAAGAGATCGTTCGCCACGCTCCGGTCGCGCACCATACCCAGCAGGTAGCCGAAGATTCGCTCCTGATGACGACTCACGAGCAGGCTGAACGCCCGTTCGTCGTTATGGTCGAGGTAAGCCGAAACCAGTTGCTCGTCGCTGGGATGCATCCGCGGTGTCGATGGCAAAACTACCGGTCGTTTCCGGGGCCGATAGGGTAAAAACGAGTAGACCTGGCCGATAGTATAGGCGGCGCAGAAAAAAGTTCTGGAAGGTGGTTCTATGTTCGAGCATCAAGGTTCAAGGCCCAACGACACCGCGCTGGGCGTCCTTGTTGATCATGCCGCCCAGGTAAGGGCGAGTTATATGGACTCCGAACCTCGATCCTTGACCCTCAGACCTTGAACCTCCCCCCATGGACTTCTCCGATTCGATCTGGTCCGCCGCCGTTGTGCTGCTGTTTATCATGGACCCGCTCGGGAATATCCCGGTGATGCTGTCCATCCTGAAGGATATCGATCCGGCGCGCCGGCAGAAGATCATCGTTCGCGAGCTGTTCATCGCGCTGGCGATTTTGCTGATCTTCCTGTTCAGCGGCCAGAAGATCCTCGATTTCCTCCATCTTCAGCAGGAGTCGGTGACCATCGCCGGCGGGATCGTGCTGCTCATCATCGGGCTTCGGATGATCTTTCCGAACAAAGAGGGCGTGATGGGGCACAGCGCGGTGGGGGGCGAGCCGTTCATCGTGCCGCTGGCCGTACCCATGATCGCCGGCCCGTCCGCCCTGGCGATGCTGATCCTGATGGTACGCAGCGCACCGGGTCAGATGACGAACTGGTTTTATGCCCTGATGATCGCCTGGGCGCTGACGTCGGTCGCGCTCCTCGGCGCCCCGTTGCTCTACCGGGTCCTCCGCGACCGCGGCCTCGCCGCCATCGAACGCCTGATGGGGATGCTCCTCGTGATGATGGCCGTGCAGATGCTGCTCAACGGGCTGAAGGCCGTAGGATGAAAGGCATCGCAAAAGGCAAATCGCCAAATCCGTAGGTCGGGTTAGGTCCCCCTTAGGGACCGTAACCCGACGCTTCCCCCAATGGGCCCCCCTCAAAGCCCGTAGGTCGGGTTAGGTCCCCCGGGGACCGTACCTCGACGTTTCCCCCAATGGGCCCCCCCGCAAAGGCCCGTCCCCGACGTTTTCTCCAATTCGCCTACATGCGCTCCCCACACAGGTTATATGACCCCCAAATTTCGTGTCTAGAAGGATGTGGGTAGCCGAAACCACGTGCTATCAGGGATGTATATACGAATTGTATTTACGCTTACATGGAATTTGAGTGGGATGAGGCGAAAAACCAGATCAACCTTCTAAAGCATGGGATTGGCTTCGATCGTGCCAGAGCCGCATTCGATAACGCATGCCTGATTCGGGAGGATGATCGCCAGGACTACGGCGAGCAACGCTGGCAGGCGTTGGGTGTCATTGAAGGAACCCTGGTACTCCTGGTCGCCTTCACAAGGCGCGAGGACAGTATTCGGATCATCTCGGCTCGAAAGGCAAATGAACGAGAACGGAGGATTTATCATGCCGCGCTACCAAAAGGAACTGACCCCCGGTGAGCTGGCTGCGCTAAAAGATGAGGATATCGACTTTTCGGATATCCCCGCCACGGACGAAGCGTTCTGGAAGGAGGCGGTGATTGTTCAACCTCAGCCCAAGAAGGCCATTTCGCTTCGCCTGGATGCAGACGTGTTGGCGTACTTTCAGCAGGATGGTCCGGGATACCAAACGCGAATAAACGCTGTACTCAAGGCCTATGTGGAGACGATGCGCAGCAAATCGAATCCCGCGCTCCATCGGCAATGATGACTACAAGGAAGAGGCTTCGATTTCTGGCGCAGGGTATGGCGCCGTGATGTCCGGACCTCAGTGGGCACATGCGCCAGGTAATCGCCCGGATTCGTTCCAAATTGCGATATGTTGAGAAGGCGGTCTTGCGATGAGGGCGGCGCGAACAACCTGTTCCTAACTGGTCTTACGCATCATGGGCTCAGGTCTTCCGATGCAGGATACAGGGTGCACGAATGATGTCACTGCCGTTCACCTTTAAACACAGTTGACCCCGTTAAAATATCCCCACACGTATCCCACGGGCCCGTCGTCTCGTCAAGAGGAGGGTGTGATCCTCTGAACCAAACGATGAGGCGCTATGAAAGCCAGGTATGTGCTGATGGGGGTGGTTGCGCTGCTCTTTTTCGCCGGATGTACGCCGGGTCCCAATGTGGCGATCGATCTCGCCGACCCCATGCGGGAGGTCGCCGGCTTCTGGCTCGGGCTCTGGCACGGGTTCATCTGCATCTTCACCTTCATCGTGTCGCTGTTCAACGACCAGGTGCAGATGTACGAGGTGGTGAACAACGGGCCGCTCTACAACCTCGGGTTTTTGCTCGGCGCGTCGTGTGCGCTGGGTGGTGGGGGAGCGGCATCGCGGCGATAGGATGCGGGTGGATCGGGTTACGGTCCCTCGGGGGTTGGGGTGTGTCGGGTTATGGTCCCTGTTGGAGTGTGTCGGGTCACGGTCCCTGGCAGGGACCTGACCCGACCTACACGGTGCCCTTTTCGTTTATCCGCATCCGGCGAACCCGACACCGCTGTGGGGGTTTGCCTGTTTTCTTCTGCCGAGAACAAAAGCTTGCAACCTGTTTTTATGGTTTGCGATACAAAGTGGTGTGTGTTGCCAACTTGAGCGATCTGGAGCTACCGCCATGAATAAACACAGCGATCTGGAGCGGCTGGAGAACAGTCTGTTTGCGTCCTACTGGTCGGACGGTCTGGTGGATGTCGTGGTAGGCATCGGCATACTGGGCATCGGCGTCTGCTGGACCTTGGACATTGTCGCCGTGTCTGCCGCCTTGCCGGCCATACTGGTGCCGCTCTGGTTAGCGCTACGGACGCGGTTCACCGAGCCGCGGATGGGGGTGGTGCGGTTTTCAGAAAAGCGAACGAACGGGACCAGGGAAAAACTGGGGTTGGTCGCCGGCATCGGGGTGGGCGTTTTCCTGCTAGTCGTGACGGGGGTGTTTGTCTCGAATACGACGATTCGCCGGGACGTCGCGTCCGAGGGGCTGCTCTGGATCATTGCGCCGGGCATCCCGAGTATGCTGATCGCCGTTGCCCTTGCGCTGGGCGGCTGGATGATCCGGCAGATGCGGTTCGTCGCCTACGTCCTCATCGTGACAGGCCTGGCTGCCCTCGGGGTCGTATTCGCCGTGGAGCCGCACCTGCAGATGACGATTGCCGGCATCGCCATCCTGGCGATCGGGCTGTTTCATGTCGTCAGATTCGCCCAACACTATCCGTTGCCCGACCATGCTGGATAACGAAGAGGTTCTCCCGAAGGCCTTGCTGAAGTTAGTGGACCTGGATCGCCTGGTCCATGAACCTGCGCGCCACCTGTTGATGGCGATACTCTATGTGGTGCGTGAGGCCGATTTTCTTTTTCTGCACCATCAGACCGGGCTATCTGGCGGTAACATCTCCTCGCACATGAACAAGCTGGAGCAGGCGGATTATGTGGAGATCAGAAAGACGTTTAACGACCGGAGGCCGCAAACGATATTCGCGCTGACAGACCGCGGAAGGTTGGCCTTTGAGACCTATCGAGAGGCGATGGGCGCGATCTTAAACGGCAGCGGGGAGAATCCACCGTGAAGAACGTCCTTGATTCATACCTCGTCACGGGATGCATGGCCTGCGCCATGCTCTGTTTTGCGTTCGATTTGAGCGCTTCGGGGCGCACCTGGATCGACTAGGTCGTCTTCGCGCTTCTGTTGGGAGCGATCGGAGGGAATGTCGTTCAACTCGGGCGGCGGCTTTACCCCTCGTCAGGCCTGGCCGGCATCGGCCACATCGTCCGCGTTTATAGCTTTCTTGCGGCAGGACTCGCGTGCGCCCGGCTCATTCCCGGTGTGCCGTCGTTCCCGATGAAGCGTGTAGTGGCCGTTGCGTTCGCTGCCGTGGGTATCTTCGACGCCTACCGACGCTATCAAAAGGAGAGGGCGTGCGTGCAGGGGAGGGCCGGAGCGGGTAATCCCGTGCGTATCGCGCATCATGGATCCTTACGGGAGCCGTATACAGATGACGACACAGCCTGAAAGGGGGCGTGTGGGTTACGGTCCCTCGGGGGTTGGGGTGTGTCGGGTTACGGTCCCTCGGGGGTTGGGGTGTGTCGGGTTACGGTCCCTGTTGGGGACCTAACCCGACCTACGGGGTGGCGAAAATCTGTTACCCGAAATTCGGCCATGTCCACGGCTTGCGGTACTCCGGCTTGAGGTATCCGTCGGCGATGGGGTTGCCGGCGAAGCGGTTATTTGCCGCGTCCCACGAAAGCCGGCTTCCTGTTCGATAGGCGATGTTGCCCATGTGGGCGAAAAACGCGGCGTTGCGGCCCATCTCGACGGTGCACGCGGGGTCCTGACGGCTTTTGATGGCATCCACGAAGTTACGCGCATGCAGGTCGTGGTTGCCGGGACGGCCGGCGCGCTCGGGGAAGGGGGGGATGAGGTAGGCGCCGCTTCGGATTTCGGGGACGACCTCCCAGCCGGCGCGATTCACAACCAGGGTGCCGTTATTGCCAATGAATGCGATGCCGTAGTTGCGGTCGTACAGCCCGCGCTCGATGCCTCCGAAGTGCTCCCAGGAGATCGTATACCCGTCCATCTCGTAGAGGACGGACAGCGTGTCCGGCGTCTCGATGGCCCGCTCGGGGTAGGCGTAGATGCCGCCGACGGAGGAGACGGATTTCGGCGGACCGTCGACGTGCATGGCCCAGAGGACGATGTCGAGCAGGTGCACGCCCCAGTCGGTCAGCAGGCCGCCGCCGAAGGACCACTGGTGCCGCCAGCCGTTGTGGAGCCGGTTCGCGTTATAGGGTTGTTCCGCGGCGGGGCCGAGGTAGAGGTTGTAATCGAGGTTCGCCGGCGGCGTCCCGTTCGGGATGCGTTCCTGCCCCCGCCCGTAATCGTAATGCCCCCAGACACGCACCTGCCGGATGGTGCCGAGCTGACCGCTGTGCACGAAAGCGACCACATCCTGCCAGTGCTCCCCGCTCCGCTGCTGCTGGCCGACCTGCACCACCCGGTTGTAGTGCCGCGCGGCGCGCACCATGAGGTCGAGCTCCGCGATCGAGTTCGCCATGGGCTTTTCGACATACACATCCTTGCCGGCCTGGCAGGCGAGCACCATGATGAGCGCGTGCCAGTGGTCCGGTGTGCCGATGATCACCGCGTCGATATCCGGGTCGTCCAGGATCTTTCGGAAATCCTGATGGAGGTCGGGCTTCCGGCCGGTGCGCGTTCGATCTCGGCGCCGCGTTGTTGCAGGATCGGTCGTCGACATCGCACAGGGCGCCGCAAACGACATCCGGCAGGTTGAGGTGGTTGTTCAGGTCGCCGAAGCCCATCCCCGGCATCCGATGAGGCCAACGGTGAGGGTATCGCTCGGGCGACGCGCTGGACGGGCGGACAACACGCCGGCGGCCGCCAGCGAGAGTCCGGATCGTTTGAGGCCCGACGATTGGAAGCCATGCGGGGAATCAATGCAAAATGAAACGCAAAATGCAAAATGGGGAGCTGCGCAAGACAACGTCCGGGGTGGGCGGACCTCGATCGTTAAACCTGCCCCTTAAACTCCCAAAGCACCAGATCCAGCACCTCGCTCAATTTTTCGACGCCCGTCACCTCGAGTCCCTTCGGAATCGTGGCGCCCTTGAGGTTGTTGGCCGGCGCGATGGCGCGCGCGAAGCCGAGCTTGGCGGCCTCGTTCAACCGCGGCTCGATCTGGCTGACGGTGCGGATTTCGCCGCCGAGGCCGACCTCGCCGATGAGCACCGTTCCCGTGTCCGTCGGGATGTCGCGGAACGACGACGCCACGGCCATGATGACCCCGAGGTCGACCGCCGGCTCCTCGAGCCGCACGCCGCCGGCCATGTTCACGAACACGTCGTGCGTCGAGAGCCGCAGCCCCTCGCGTTTTTCGAGCACGGCCAGCAGCATCTGGAGCCGCCGGCTGTCGAACCCGGTGGCGTTGCGCTGCGGAGTGTTGTAGGACGTCGACGTCACCAACGCCTGGATCTCGACCAGGATTGGCCGGGTGCCTTCGAGGGAGCAGACGACCGTGGAGCCGCTGGATCCGTAGCTGCGCTCGGAGAGGAAGATCTCGCTGGGATTCTTGACTTCGAGCAGTCCGCCGGCGCGCATCTCAAAGACCCCGATCTCGTTCGTCGATCCGAACCGGTTTTTGACGGCGCGCAGGATACGGAAGGCGTGGTGCCGGTCGCCTTCGAAATAGAGCACGGTATCGACCATATGCTCGAGCACCCGCGGGCCGGCGATGGCTCCTTCTTTGGTCACGTGGCCCACGATGAACGTCGGGATCTCGTTTTCCTTGGCGAGCTGCAGCAGGGCGGCGGCGCTCTCGCGCACCTGGCTGACGGAGCCCGGGGCGCTCTGGATATCGGGCCGGAAGATGGTCTGGATGGAGTCGATCACCATCACGTCGGGCTGCATCTCCTGGACGGCGGCGATGATGCGTTCGACGTTGGTCTCGGCGAAAAGGAAAAAGTTGTCGGACGCGACGCCGAGCCGTTCGGCGCGGAGCTTGACCTGGCGGACGGACTCTTCGCCGGTCACATACAGCAGCCGGCGTTCCGGCAGGTACCGTGCCAGCTCCGTCATGAGCGTGCTCTTGCCGATCCCGGGGTCGCCGGCGATGAGCACGAACGAGCCCTGCATGATGCCGCCGCCGAGCACCCGGTCGAACTCCTGGACGCCGGTCATCAGCCGGCTCTCGGACGTCAGCGCGATGTCCTTCAGCGGAAGCGGGCGATCCGGCCGGTCGGCGCGCTGCCCGAGCGAAGACACCCGGGCGCGCACCGGCGCCTGGGAGATTTCCTCCACGAACGTATTCCAATCTTCACACGAAGGGCATTTGCCGAGCCACTGCGGCGACACGTGGCCGCAGTGCTGGCAAACGAAGCGGGTTTTGGTCTTGGCCATCAGAAGGAGCGCGAAACGGATTGCGAATCAGGGGAAGTATACCCAAAATAGGGCGCCAACAATTAACTGCACGGCTATGACAACGGTCTGTCATGTGACGACAGCAAAGGAACTAAGTGCGGCCTGGGTCATATGGGTTTCTTCGTTTTCAAAAGCCGCGGTCCCACGTTCTTGCCGCCGGAACGCGTACGTGTGCGTCAGCCCTGGTGTCTCCGAATATGTCGGTCTTAAAGCTCTACATGCTCGATCCTGTTCGTGCACTGGGGCGATACAGTTTGCTCATGACCCATGCGTTCGGGTCGCTGAATGAGTTTTACACGTACCGGAAAAACCTCCTCGACCAGATGGTCAAGATCGGCATCGAATCGCTGCCGATCACGGCCCTGGCGGCGGCCTTTTCCGGCGCGGTGACGACCGTGCAGACGGCGTATCAGCTGGTCTCGCCCCTCTTTCCCAAGTCGATCATCGGATCGATCGTCGCGCCGTCGATGATTCTGGAGCTGGGCGCCGTGGTGACGGGGTTTATCCTGACCGGTCGCGTCGGCGCGCGCATCGCGGCGGAACTGGGGACGATGCGGGTGACGGAACAGATCGACGCCCTCGAGGCCATGGGGCTCAACTCGATCGGTTATCTCATCATTCCGCGTGTGCTCGCCGGCGTGTTGATGTTTCCGGTGTTGTACATTGCGGCGGTCCTGGTGGGGATCGGAGGCGGCGTGATCGTGGCGCATATGGGCGGCTGGGTGCCGGCCGGCGAGTTTATCGACGGCGCGCGCGAGTTCTTCAACCCGTTCGATCCGGTCTTCGGCGTCATCAAGTCGCTGGTCTTCGGCTTCGTCATCACGTCGATCTCCTGCTACAAGGGGTACTATACCGACGGCGGCGCCGAAGGCGTGGGGCGCAGCACGACCGAGGCCGCGGTAACCAGCTGCGTGTATATCCTGCTGGCCGATCTCGTCCTCGCCATGACTCTGCTCTAGGCCGTATGATCGAAGCGAAACAGCTCTACAAGAGTTTCAACGACCGCCCCGTGCTCCAGGATGTCAATATCCAGATCCAGGAAGGGGAGACGTTTGCGATCATCGGCCGTTCGGGGTCGGGCAAGAGCGTGTTGATGAAGCATCTCATCGGACTCCTCAAGCCGGATCGGGGCGAGATCCTGATCGACGGAGTGGATATCAACCAGCTCAGCTACCGCGAGCTGCGGAAGGTCCGCCGGCAGTTCGGCGTGCTCTTCCAGGGCGGGGCGTTGTTCGATTCGATGACCTCCTTCGAAAACGTCGCCTTTCCGCTGGTGACGTTTACCGACAAGAAGCCGGCGGAGATCGATCGGATCGTGCACGAATGCCTGGAGATGGTCGAACTCAAGGATGTGGGCGCCAAGATGCCGGCGGAGCTGTCCGGCGGGATGAAAAAACGCGTGGCGCTCGCCCGCGCCATCGCGCTGCGCCCGAAATACATCTTCTACGACGAACCGAATACCGGGCTCGACCCGGAGACGTCGAACACGATCGACGAGCTGATCAGCGGCTTGTCCGACCGGCTCAACGTGACCAGCATCGTCGTCACGCACGACATGCACTCGGTGCTCAGCATCGCGGACCGGGCCGCGTTCATCCACAAGGGGTCGATCCGGTGGGTCGGCACCGTGCAGGAGCTGCACCGGAGCACCGACGAGGTCCTGCTCGATTTTGTGAAAGCACATGAATATCAGATCGGCGTCCCCGCGCCGCCGGTCCAGGCCAATTCTCCATCCTACCGTTGATCTGATCCGTGAAATATTCGAACGAATTCAAGGTCGGCGCCTCGATCGTCATCAGCGTGATCGTCTTTATCCTCGGCACGCGCTTCTTCGACAGCATTCCGTTGTTTCGGGGGACGTACGATCTGTACACGACGTTTGAGGACGCCCGAGGCATGGTGAACGGCAACGCCGTGCGCATCAACGGCGTCAACGTGGGCAGCGTGCAGGACGTCGCGCTCGACCCGGCGACCAACCTGGTGAACATCCGCCTCCGGCTGGATTCCAAGATCCAGGTGCCGCAGGGTTCGTACGCCGAAATCACCGGCATCGACGCGCTCTCCGCCGTGCAGCTCACCATCCACCCCGGGCCGGCGGGCAACCCGCCGATGGAGCCGGACAGCAGGATGCCGAGCCAGCCGGCGTCCGATCTCGTCGCGACGATGACGGCGCGCGCGCCCGCACTGGTCGACCGGATCGACAGCGTGCTCGTCGGCCTCAACGCCACCCTGGGCGACACACGCGGCATCATCGAGCCGCAGAGCGACCTGCGGCTGATGCTCACCTCGCTGCGCAGCAGCGCCGAAACGCTGAATGCGATGGTCACGACCGAGCGGTCGCGCATCTCGCGCGTCCTCGCGAACGTGGATACGCTCTCCGCCAACCTGGGCGACGTCGCCGGCAGCGCCAACGACTCGCTCGCCATCGCGCTGGGCCAGCTCAACAGCCTCCTCGCCCGGATGGACCGCAACATGGCGCAACTCGAAGGCACCATGGCCAGCATGGACAACATCGTGGGGCGCATCGACCGCGGCGAGGGCACCCTCGGCCTGATGATCAACGATCCGTCCCTGTACAACAACCTGGATTCGACGGTCCAGAGCATGAACGCGCTGCTCATCGACCTGAAGAAGAATCCGGTCCGCTACATGAAGGCACTCCGCCTCGTGGATGTGTTTTGACCCCCCATCCCCCCATGCCTACCTACGACGAAGCCCTCGCACTCTTTCATCGCTGGACCGAAGGCGAGAGCCTCCGCCGGCACGCCTATGCCGTCGAAGCCGCCATGGGCGAATACGCCCGGCTGCTCGGCGCGGACGAAACGCTCTGGCGGATGACGGGGCTGCTGCACGACATGGACTACGAAAAACACCCGTCGCTGGAGGAGCATCCCTTTGTCGGCGTGGGCGTGCTGCGGGAGCAGGGGTACCCGGAAGACATGCTGCAGGCCATCCTGGGGCACGCGACCTATAGCGGCGTCGCCCGCGTGACGCCCCTGGCGCGCGCCCTGTTCGCGGTGGACGAACTCGCCGGCTTCGTGACGGCCGTCGCCTATGTGCGCCCCGAAGGACTCAACGGCATGACCCCCAAGTCCGTCAAGAAGAAGCTGAAGGACAAAGCCTTCGCCGCCGCCGTCAGCCGCGAGGACATCCAGGTCGGCGTGGAAGAAATGGGTGTCGATCTCGACACACACATCGCGAATGTGATCCGCGGGATGCAGGCCGACGCCGCCCGCCTTGGTTTTTGACGCCGACGAATCTCCGTGTCCCGTTTTCCGTTGGATGGAGGGTTGATCCTTTGCAGGTACACCGCCAACCATGACCGATCCTGAAACGGCCCCTTCCGACGCCACGACGCCCCCGCTGACCCCCGAGGCGCTGCAGGAGGCCGGCCTTCCCGAAGTGTCGTCGCTGCCCGAGGTGCGCGATGCCACGCGGGAGAGCGCCCGCAACCTCCGCACCGTCCTGTGGAAATACATCCGCCGGCATCTGCCCGAGCGCGTCGAGCCGCCTTCTGAATTTCCCGAGCCGCCCCGGCAATCGACGGGGCATGCGTCCGCCCTGCTGCTGCTCCAGCTCGTCCCCTGGCTGCTGACGGTCCTCTTTGGTCTCTCGTTTTTCTGGGATTTCAACGGCATGGCGGCGACGATCGCGGGCGTCGAGTTCCGGTTCGACGGCCTGCTCCGCATTCTCGCCGTCAGCGGCCTGATCGGGTTCCTGACGAACTGGCTGGCCATCACGATGCTATTCCATCCCCGCCGGCGGCGCCCGCTGCTCGGCCAGGGCCTCATCCCGGCCCAGCGGGAGCGGGTGATCTACCGCCTGGCCTCCACGGTGTCCGAGGAGCTGATCAACGCCGACATCATCAAAAAGAAGATCGAGGAGAGCGGGATCATCGGGCGGTACCGCGACATCGCGTTCGACGTGACGCGCGGCGTGATCGAGGACCCGGAGTTCCGGAAGGAGCTGAAGGGGCTCACGGGGACCTATATCGAGCAGATGGTGGGCTCGGAGGAGGTGCGGCAGAAGATCGTGGCGTTTATCATCCAGAAAATCGAGGAGTACGCCGGCCAGGGGCTGGGCGGGATCGCCCTCAAAACCTACCGGTTTCTGGGCGAGCAGGACTTCAAACGGCGGATCGAGGAGGCGGTGACGCAGCTCCCGACGTCGATCGACAGCGCCCTGGATCAGCTGGACGGCCTGCTGGATTCGATCCCGGAAAAGATCCAGGCCCGGTCGGAGGACATCGAGGAGGCGGTGACCAAGCTGGTGCTGACGTTTGTCGAGAACCTCGATGTCTACAGCATCGTGGCGACGAACATGCAGGCGTACGACGAGCGCCGGCTGGAGGATCTGATGAAGCGCGCGACGAACGAGCAGCTCAACTACATCAAGTACCTCGGCGGCGTGCTGGGCAGCATCGGCGGGCTGGTGATCTGGGAGCCGGTGGCGGCGATGACTGTGCTGGGCGTGCTCGGCGCGCTGGTCGTGGGGCTCGATCAGTTGCTCATGAGGCGGGCGTAGCGGCGGTCACGGGCGCCGGCAGCCGCGCCGGCTTGACCGCGATCGGACGCGAGGGGGCTTCCCCGCCCGGGGCAAAGTGGAGGAGCAGGTCGACCACCTCCGCCATCGCGGTCTTTTCCATGATGAGGCTTCGGAGCCGGCTGGCGTCCGGGAAGCCTTTGAAGTAGCCGCCGTACATCCGGCGCATCTCCAGCACGCCTTTCCGTTCGCCGAGCCACTCGCATTTCAGCGTCAGGTGCTCGACCACGACCTGGATCCGTTCTTCCCAGGTAGGAGGCGGCGGCGTCTCGCCGGTCTCCCGGTAGATCTTGGCGTCGCGGAAGATCCACGGGTTGCCGATGGCGCCGCGCCCGATCATGACGGCGTCGACGCCGGTGACCTGGAACATGCGCTCGATTTTCTCCGGCGTCGTGGCGTCGCCGTTGCCGATCAGGGGGATCGTGATGCCGCTTTCCTCCTTGATGCGCTTGAGCCACTCCCAGCGCGCTTCGCCCTTGTACATCTGGGAGCGCGTCCGCGCATGCACGGCGAGGGCCTGCACGCCCGTGGATTCGAGCATGCGGGCGACATCCATGATCTGGATGGTGTCGTCGCTCCAGCCGAGGCGGGTCTTGACCGTCACCGGCCGCGTGGCGGTTTCGACGACGGCTTCCGTGATGGCCTGCATCTTGGGCAGGTTGCGGAGGATGCCGGCGCCGCCGTCCTTGCACACCACCTTCTTCACCGGGCATCCGAAATTGATATCGATCAGGTCCGGCCCCACGTCGTCGACGATCCGCGTAGCCTCCCGTACCTGATCCACCTCGCCCCCGAAGATCTGGATGCCGACCGGGCGCTCCTCGTCGTAGATGTCCAGCTTCTGCCTGGAATCCTCCGCGTCGTACAGCAGCCCGCCCGTCGAGATGAACTCCGTGTACAGCATGTCCGCCCCGTACCGTTTGCAGAGGATGCGAAACGGCGGATCGCTCACGTCCTCCATGGGCGCGAGAAACAGCGGCCTGTCGCCAAATTCAATCGATCCGATGCGCATTCAGGTTGGCAAGTTACAGGTTGCAAGTCACAGGTAGCAGGTAGCAGGTTGCCGTGTAATAGGCCTCGCTACCACCAGCATGCCCTCATTTTGCGATTTGCGATTTACATTTTTCACTCCCCTCAACCTCCCAGCTTGCCTCTGAACAGGAAGTACACGGCCCCGAGGAGGCAGAGGCCGGCCCAGAGGTAGTCCATCGTCAGCTTCTCCTTCAGGTACAGGACGGAAAACGGGACGAAGACGGTGAGGGTAATAACTTCCTGGAGGACTTTGAGTTGCCCGACGGTCATGACCTCATGGCCGATGCGGTTCGCCGGCACCTGGAGCATGTATTCGAAAAAAGCGATGCCCCAGCTGACGAGGGCTGCGACGATCCAGGGTTTGTGCGACAGGTTTTTGAGGTGCCCGTACCAGGCAAAAGTCATAAAAACGTTGCTGCAAACCAGCAGCAGCATGGTGTACAGAGTGGGTTGCATGAAGATGACGCCGCGGCGCCGGTAGCGTTGCGGCGCGTAAACGGTGGGAGGGCGGTTCAAAGTTCCACGTTCCAGGTTTAAGGGTGGCCTTCCTTCACCATTAAACCTCGAACCTGAAACCCTCCTCCGCAACCTATAGACAGTCCCCCGTATACCACCCTAGTTCATGCCTTTTCCACCAGCCCACTTACGTTCCATGTCTGGAAAACGAGCTGTACTTCCGGCGATCTTTCTGAGCGCGTTGACTGTCCTTCTGGCCGGCTGCGGCGGGCCGAACCTGTTCGACCATGTGCGCGCCTTCGGGCACACCGGCATCTGCTGGACGATCGTGGTCGTGCTCGATGTGATCGCCCTGATCGAAGTGGCCGGCAGCTCCCGTTCCACCGGCGACAAGCTGCTCTGGGCGCTGATCATCGTCTTCTTCCCCCTGTTTGGCTGCGTGATCTACTACCTCTTTGCGAGGAAATAGACCAGGCGTAGCGAGGCGGGAGGTTCCGGCGACCGTACACCCGAGCCGGCCTCCCGATCTCACTTTTAGGTCGCGCCCTATTCCCGGGGACTCATAACGAGAACACCCACTCTGCATGCCACGGCCGAAGCCCGGCGTGGCGCATGGCCCTGCGCCAGAAGCGCAGGCCCTGTGCGCCAAAAGAGGTTGGCATTGTAGGGCGATCTTTTGTTTTTTTCCGGGTCTGAGTTCTGGTCGACCCACACGCACCGCTCAGGTGCGATTTTTGTATATCCATCCGTTCATTGCCCCGACCATTCCAGCTGCCCCCCATCTGGATACCGCCTGCGACGCGCTCGCACAAACTTTTAGGCAGTAGTAGTACACGATGGGAAAAGCAACGCTCTTTCTTGTGGCGGCCATGGTCGCTGCGGGACTTATCACCCAGCATTTTGAGATATTCTCGAAGGACACCAACGATCTGAACTCCGAATACGGAGAACAGGTGGTGGCCCGGGATATCGCGCGATCGGCCTACAACCTGGCCTATGCGGAGGCAAAGCGCGATTTCGCGAACGCAGCCACCAATCTGGCCATCAACAACAAATCGTTCGGAGGCGGAACGTTCGACATCGTCCCGACGAAATACGGCGCCGACTCGCTTGTCCTCAATATCACCAGTCATATCGGCGATGCCGACTACCAGATCCGTACGACGCTGGTGGAGATCAGTCTGCTCGATGCCGCGCTGATCGTTGAAGCGCCGGATGCCGCGCCGACCATCAACGCGCCTACGGTCATTATCACGGGTGAAGATACCGATCCCCCGACGAACCCGAAGGGTCTCAAGGGCATGAATCGCTACGGCATCAAGGCGAACCGTCCGACGGTCGCGGGGCAGTTCGGAGCCGCTTTCGGGATTGGCCACAAAAACAAGGTTCGGGGGCTTCTCGGCAACGGAGCAGTCGGCGACGGCAGCATTGCAGCCGGCGCGTTTACGGCCGCGGTGCAGGATATCTACTCGGAAGGCCTGCTCGAACGTGACGGCTTTCCTCTATCTGGCGACATAAACACCCCGACGCCTCTCGGCTCCGACACGGCCCCGACGATCATCCAGGTGCTCGCGGGCAGCCGGGTCAAGAGCGGCGACGTGCTCCGTGGCACGGGACTCCTTCTCCTCGGCGATGATTTCGAGATAGAACCGGGCGGCCGCCTGGATTGGGAAGGTCTGGTGATTTCCAAGGGCGAAGCGAGCATCGACCTGCGCTATCGCGGCATCGTAAACGTCTATGGCAGCCACATCATCCTCCAGGGCTCATCCGCCTTCACGATGCCCGTGCCAGGGAAGCTGCACATCGCGTATCTCTATTCATCGGCCTATTATCAGTCGAGCATCAATATCCATCCCTATGGCATGGCGGCTCAGGAGGTCTTCGCTAGAGCGGCCAACAAGACGGCCACGATCACCGACGTTTGGGAGCAGGATTTCGAGCAGGGTCAGCAGGTGAACTTCTTTATCACCACCTGGCCTAGTGAGTACAGTCCCGATTCATACAACCACTATGCGCGCGGTCATGAGTCTGAGACGACCCATCACCCGTATGCCGATGTCGAGCAACTCGATGACCTCGGGTACCGCTGGCGGATCGGTTTCGAAGATATTGATGAACCCTCTGCGACGCCCGATTGGGACTACAACGACCAGATCATCGAGGTCCAGGTCATTCCGGACACGACGTGGACGCCAACCGATGAGGTCCTTTCTGATTGGTGGATGCCGGGCGACGGTAGCGGTGTGGGCGGCGGCGGTAGTGGCAGCGGTGGCGGTGGTGGCAGCGGTGGTGGAGGCGGTACATTGCCCGGTGCGACTACCCTTCGGCTCGAAATGCAGGGGAATATTGGCTTCTACTATAGCACGGAAGCCATTGCCCGACTGAACGATCGGCTCGCCTCTGTGAGGGAATCGCGCAGGATGATCGAGTTGAAACGTTCCGAAAAACCGCTCTGATCGACCTGACATAGCGTTTGGACCCAGCGAGGCGTCTGTTACCGGGCGCCTCGCTTCTTTTTTTGCGCCGGTTCTGGCACAGCATTGGCGGGACGGATGCGCGCCCCACTCGGCGCGTCGGTCGCGGATTCTTGCCGGCTGGCGCATGCACTCATCCACCCCATCCCATGTTTGTATGATGATTCACGTTACCGCGCTATGGCGTGCCGGCGCGCGCCGCAGCCGGCGTATCGCCTCGGTTCTGTCGTGCTGGATCCTGTCCGGCCTCTTTGTCTCGGCCGGCTTCGCCCAGGGGGGTGTACCGCGCTGGGACGACCGTTTTCAGGGATACGGCGTCGACGGCGCCATTTACGCGATGGCCATGGACGCCGCCGGGCACGTCTATGTCGCCGGTTCCTTCAACCGCGCCGGCGGGTTGCCGGCGAAGAATGTCGCCATGTGGGACGGCACCCGCTGGAGCGCGCTGGGCAAGGGCGTTGGCCAGTCGTCGGCTGATGCGGTCAATGCGCTTTTTTTCGGGAATGACGGGCGTCTGTATGCCGGCGGTTCGTTCGAAGCCGCGACGCAGTCCGACGGCGTCGTGATCGAGGCGAACAACCTCGCCGTGTGGGACGGTGTCCGCTGGGAATCGCTGGGATCCGGCGTAAACGACGAGGTGTTCGCGCTGGCTGGCGCAGCGAACGGCTCGGTCTACATCGGAGGCATCTTCTCACAGGACGGCCAGGGCGAGTTCGACCTCGGCAAGGTGGCCGTCTGGGACGGCAACGACCTTTCGCCCGTCGGCGACGGGCTCGGCACGTTCAGCTCGGTTTCGGTGCAGGCCTTTGCATTCGACTCGGCCGGCGACCTCTATGCCGCCGGCGCGAGCCTGGCGGGCGGCATCTTCAAGTGGGACGGCGCGACCTGGGCAGCCATCGGCGCGCCGCACAACGGCGCGGTCTACGCCATGGCGATCGACAGTCAGGACCGCATCTATGTAGGCGGCACGATGACCCAGGTGACGCAGCCCGACGCCTCGCTGGCGAGCGTCGGCCGGATCGCGCGATGGGAATCCACCGGGTGGGACCTGCTTGCGGGCGGCCTCAACACGGATGTGCGCGCGCTCGTCATCGACGATCAGGATCGGGTGTACGCCGGCGGCCTCTTCACGCGCACGCCGGGCGGCGGGATGACGCTCAACCACGTGGCGCTCTGGAACGACGCCTGGTCGCCCCTCGGCACCGGCGCCGGCGACGACCCGTTCGATGAAGTCAGCACGCTGCTGCTCGCGTCGGATGGCGCGCTGCTCGTCGGCGGCGATGTGTATTATATCGACGGGAAGATCGCCAACGGGTTCGGCATATGGCGGAACGGAGGCTGGGATACGGCCGGGGGCGAGGCCTCGGACAGCGAGGTGCACGCGCTGGCCTACGATGCGGCCGGCGGTGGCCTGTACGCCGGCGGCGCCTTTCTTATGCGGGAGCGGTCGCTTCTCGGGTGGGTCAATGGATGGCGATACCTGGTCCGCCGTCGGCGGCGGCGTGGATGGGGTTGTCCGGGCCGTGGCGGTCGGTGGCGACGGCACCGTGTATGTCGGCGGCGAATTCACCAGCGTGATTCAACCCGGTGGCGCGGCGCTCGAAGCGTTCAACATCGCCGCGTGGAACGGCAGCGCGTGGTCGGCGCTCGGGGAGGGGCTCGATGATACCGTCTATGCGCTCGCCATCGATGCCGACGGCGGGCTCGTCGCGGGTGGCGCCTTCGGTTACAACGGGCCCGGACAGATGGTGCTCAATTACGTGGCCCGCTGGGACGGCGCGGCCTGGAACGGGATGAGTGTGGGGATGGATGCCGATGTGCTCGCCCTCGCCGTCGCGTCGGACGGGACGCTCTACGCCGGCGGCGCGTTCACGGCGGCGGATGGCGCGGCGAATGCGGCCCATCTGGCGCGGTGGACGGGCTCGGCCTGGGAAGGACTCTCGGCGGACGCCCTGATCGATAACACCGTACGCACGCTGGCCGTGGACGACGCCGGCATGCTGTACGCCGGCGGCGACTTTACGAGTGTGACCAACAACCTGGTGGCGGGGTATGTCGTCGGGTGGGACGGCGCCCAGTGGGTGTTTCTCGGCGGCGCGCAGAGCAACGGGGTGACCGGGTGCTGCGTGACGTCGCTTGCCGTGGCCTCGGACGGGGCGGTTATCGTCGGCGGTAGTTTCGAGGGGGCGAATCGCCCGGTGGGTCCGCCGGTCGCGGTGGCGGGGCTGGCCTCCTACGCCGGCGGCGCGTGGGAAGCGCTTGCGTCGGGCATCGACGGGTCGCCCGCGGCGATGGCCGTCAACGGCGCCGACCTCTACGTAGGCGGCGCGTTCAGGGTGGCCGGCGGGTTCGCCTCGTCGCATCTCGGGCGGTGGAGCGTAAACGTGTCGTATGTGTCGACGGAGGACGGGGAGCCGGCGCTGCCCGAAACCCACGCGCTTTCGGCCGTGTATCCGAACCCGTTTAACCCCACGGCCCACTTTTCGTTGAACATCCGGGAAACGCAGGATGTGCGGGTGGATGTATACGACATGCTCGGCCGGCGCATCGCGCAACTCTATCAGGGCGTGATGACGGGGGGCGTGACGCACGAGTTCGCGCTCGAGGCCGGCGCCTGGCGCAGCGGCACCTACCTGATCCGGGTTACCGGCGCGGGTTTTACGGATACACGGAGCGTCGTCCTGTTGAAGTGAGGGGGAGGGGGGTCCAGGTAGCAGGTTTAAGGTTTAAGGCGACGCGCCATTTCCTGAACCTTAAACCTGCTACCTTGAACCTGATTTCCCAAGTGCATCTCTTGTGAAACCTGAAGTTTTACTTTAAGTTAGAGCGGAGGATAGCACGTAGGTGGGCCGTCGCACGCGGGCATGGTCTGAAGAGCGCAGGTCGATTGCGCTGATGGCGCATGCATCGTGGGGAGCTGGTGCTTATTTTTGTTACCTACCTGCTGATACAAGGAAGAATGGCCGGCATTTCTCGCGGTCGAGTTCCTTGTAACGAAAGAAAACAGCGAGTAACCTCGTTTTCTTGCGATTTGCACTTGAACGCAGCAATGTTCAACCGATTCCATTCGACGATCCGCTATACCCTGGCGCTGGCTTGCCTGGCTCTTGCCGCCATGCCTGTCCAGGCCGACACCGTCATCCGCCGTGTTTCGTTCGCCACGCGGTCGGACGGGCAGGGCATGGTCATCCGTCTGCATACGGATCAGCCCATCAGCGCGTACAGCGAACCGCGCATGAGCAACGAGCACGCGCTCGAGATCATTCTCTTTAACGCGGCGCTGGCCGCGGATTACAAGCTGGACAACCCGTTTCTCCCGATCCGCGACGTGTCGGTAGAGGAGCGCAACGGTCACCTCCTGTTCCGTTTCAACATCGAGGATCAGGTCACGGTGGAGGCTGCCGCTTACCCGGACAACCGCACGAGCGACCTGCTGGTGGGGCTTTCCATGCTGGCCCGGCACACGGAAGCCGTCGCCGCCGACATCAATACGGCCGGCCAGCCGTCGTCCTCCGCCCGGCTGGGCGCGGCGCCGGAGCCGTCGGCGACCCCTGCCCGGTCCACGAACGTAAATCCTTCCGCGGCCAACGATACGCCGATCCCGGTGCGCCCGAAGTCGGCGTCCATGTCCGGTGAACGGTGGCAGCTGGACACCATCGTGATCGACGCCGGCCATGGTGGCCACGATCCCGGCGCCTCGGCGAACGGCGTGCGCGAAAAAGACCTCAACCTGGCCGTAGCGCTCAAGCTCGGGCGTTATCTGGAAGAATTGCTGCACGTGAACGTCGTCTATACCCGCACGGACGACCGGTTCATCGAACTTCATGAGCGCGGCAAGATCGCCAACCAGGCCGGAGCCAAGCTCTTTATCTCGATCCATGCGAATGCCTTCCCCAAAAAGCCGCAGGTGCGGGGGACCGAGACCTATTTCCTCGGGATGCACAAGACCGACGAAGCGCGGGATGTGATCGAGCGCGAAAACAGCGTGGTCAAGCTGGAAGACAACCAGGATCATTACGTCGACTTTTTCCAGAACAGCATCCTGCGGTCGCTGGCGCTGAGCGCGAACATGCGCATGAGCGAAAAGCTGGCGGCCAAGGTCAATCAGGAATTCGTCGAACGCGCCCGCCGGCCCAGCCGCGGCGTCAAACAGGCCGGCTTCATCGTCCTGTGGGCCGCCTCGATGCCGGCCATTCTCGTCGAGATGGGCTATGTGACGAACCGCTTCGAGGCCGCCTACCTCAACAGCGAGCAGGGCCAGGATTATCTGGCGAGCGCGATCTACCGCGCCGTGCGCGACTACAAGGCGGAATACGAAAAGGGTCTCGAACTCGCCACGACGCGCTGACCCCTCCACAGCCCCCACAGCATGCCTTCCCTCTCCGCACTGCGTGAGGCGGTGCGCACCGTACCGGACTTCCCGACGCCGGGCATCCTGTTTCGGGACATCACGCCGATCCTGTCCGACCCTCACCTTTTGGGCCGGGCCGTGCAGTTGCTCGCCGAGCCCTATGCGTCCGCCGGCATCACCAAAGTCGCTGCCATGGAGGCCCGCGGGTTCATCCTGGGCGCGGCCCTCGCCCGCGAACTGGGAGCCGGCTTCATTCCCATCCGTAAAAAGGGAAAACTCCCTTTCGACACCCACGTCGCCTACTACTCGCTGGAGTACGGATCCGACGCCCTGGAAGTCCATGTGGACGCCTGCGCACCGTCGGACCGCGTCCTGATCCACGATGACGTCATCGCCACGGGAGGCACGGCGCTCGCGGCGATCGAACTCATCGAGCAGGCCGGCGGGGACGTCGCAGGGATGTCGTTCCTGGTCGAACTCGAGGCCCTCAGAGGACGCGACGCGTTTGCGCAACGCCGCGTGCCCGTGCAAAGCCTCATCATCTACTGAAGCCCATGAGCCTCATCCGGCGCATGTATGTGGCGACGCTCGGCGTTTGCCTCATCCTGCTTGGCGGCTGCGATACACTGGAAGAAACCGGGGTCATCACCCTGCAGCCCGCGACCGCGGAACTGAGCTTCCGGTTTTCCAACACCCAGCAGGGCATCTCCCGGGAAGTCACGGCCGAGTCGTCCGTCAATCTGGAGAGCTTTCTGAACGACAACCAGTACACGCGGTCCGACGTGGTGGCGGCGCGGGTCACGGGGGCGCGTATACGGATCACGACGCCGTTTCAGGAAAATCTGGCGGTGCTGTCGGATCTCGAACTGGCGTTGCAGTCGAATCAGGACGGGCCGGACGCCATCGCCACGCTCGCTGATCCGCCGGCAGACAAGAACGCGAGCATGAGCGTGCTGTCCGGCCGATCGATCACGTCTTACGTCCAGGGAGGCCCCTTTCAAGGCGTGTTATCCCTGGTGGGCCAGAAAGATGTGGAGGACGAATATCTGCTCTTCGTGACCCTGACGATCGAGGTCGACGTCGAAGGGATCTAGCGCGCCTCAGCGCACCGCCACGCAGGAGATCTCGACGCGCGCGCCGCGGGGCAGGGCGGTAACGCATACGGCCTCGCGAGCCGGCGCCATCTCATCGAAATACCGCGCATACACTTCGTTGACCAGCGCGTAGTCGTTCATGTCGGTCAGATACACCGTGCACCGCACGACGTTGTGGTACGACATGTTGGCTGCCTTCAGCACGGCGCCGAGGTTTTCGAGCACGCGTTCCGCTTCATTCTCGACGGAGTCGGTGATCATGGCGCCGCTTTCCGGATCGATCGCGATTTGCCCGGAGCAATACAGGGTATCGCCAGACAGAATGGCCTGGCTGTATGGTCCGATGGCGGCGGGCGCCTGATGCGTCTTGATGCTCGAACGCGGGGTAGACATATGCCGGAAAACGCTAAACGATGTGGAGTGTGCATGTGATCGCACAGGGCCTTAACTTCTGGCCTGAAGGGCCTGAAATCAAACGAATTATACACTAAGAATCATGGACCTGGGCTTGATGGGCAGGGTAGCGCTGGTCTCTGGCGCGAGCGGCGGACTCGGTTTCGCCACGGCGGAGGCGCTGGCGCGCGAGGGATGCCGGGTGGCGATCGGCTCCAGGGACCGCGCGCGCATCGACGAGGCAGCCGCCCGGTTGCGCGCGCAGGGCGCCGAGGTGCTCCCGCTGGTCTGCGACGTGCGGGACGAAACCCAGATCGCGCGCGCCGTCGCGGCGGTGGCCGAGGCGTTCGGGGGGCTCCACATCCTGATCGCCAACGCCGGCGGCCCGCCGGCCGGTTACATCGACGACTTCGACGCGAACCAGTGGCGCGAGGCGCTCGAACTCAATCTCCTCGGGACGATCAACCTGTGCCGGCATGCGCTGCCGCATCTGCGCGCGGCCGCCGCCGCGCCCGATCCGCTCGCCCGCATCCTGATGATCACTTCGGTGTCCGCCAGGCAGCCCATCCCGAACCTGTACCTCTCGAACACGGCGCGTGCCGGCGTGCAGGGCTTCGCGAAGAGCCTCTCGGAGGAGCTAGGTCCGGCCGGCATCACGGTCAACACGATCCTGCCGGGCTATACACAAACGGACCGACTGGGCGAACTGGCGGACGCCATCCAGCAGCGCACCGGGCAAACCCGGGATGCCATCGAAGCCTCCTGGGCCGAGGCCAACGCGCTGAAGCGGCTCGGCACGCCGCAGGAATTTGCCGCCGTCGCGGCATTTCTCGTTAGCAAGCCGGCGGCGTACATTACCGGCATCGGGCTGGCCGTCGACGGCGGCCGTATCAAACACCTTTTCTGACCCCCATCACGGCATCCCATCATGCGATTTCCGACTCCCCGCCTGTTGCTTCTCGTCCTCCCGCTCGTCGCGATGACGGCGCCTTCCGCGGCGCAGAACGTCCAGCCCCCGCCGCCGTGCGCCGCGGCCGACGATCCCTACCGGGCGTTCGACTTCTGGGTCGGCTCGTGGGATGTGATGCTGGCGAACGGCAACAAGGCCGGCACCAATCGGATCGAGAAGACGGAAAATGGCTGTTTACTGCTCGAAAACTGGACGGCCGCCCGCGGGACGACGGGCAAAAGCATGAACTATGTGGATCCGACGGACGGCCGGTGGCGCCAGGTCTGGGTGGATCAGGGCGGTTCGGTGATCTATCTCGCCGGGGGCGTCGAGCACGGCGCGATGAAGCTCTCGGGCGAGCTGATCGATGCGGCCGGCAACCGCTCCCTCCTGCGCGGCACCTGGATCCCGCTCAACGCCCAGCTCGTCCGCCAGCTTTTCGAGCAGTCGCTCGACAACGGCGCCACGTGGTCGACCTGGTTCGACGGGTACTATCATCGGACGGAGTAAGGGGAGGGGGAGTTCGAGGTTCAAGGTTCGAGGTTCAAGGAGTACAAGCCATTGAACCTTGAACCTCAAACCTTGAACTTCATCAACATTCTCCGCCGGCACAAACCTTGCCCTGCGACCGCGCAGCGCGGTATGGCGCTCCGAAGCGGTGTAATTTTCCGTCAAGAACCGTCCGTAGGTAAGCGCGTACTAACCGACATGCAACGGCGCACGCCGTTGCCCGCCAACAGCTCCCCGGCTTTGCATATCCCTTTCAAGTAGTCGCCGGCGTATCACGTCTTCTCTTTGCGCCGGGGAGCACCAACGACATGTCTATTCGTGGCGATCTGCTGATGCCAGCGCCCACGCACGCGACCCAGTTTCCGGGCGGTGCGGTGAGCTCTTACCTCCTTCCGATTACGATGGGCATCGACTGGGGGACCTCCTTCACGAAGGTGGTGCTCCGGACCGCCGGCCGCGCCTTTGCCGTGCGTTTCGACGACGCCGCGCTGGGCATCGACGCCTTTCTGCTGCCATCGCTCCTGCATCTGGACGATCGCGGCCGGGCGTTCCATCGCCGGCGTTCCGGAGGGCAAAACCTGGGGGGGCTCAAGATGGAGCTCTTCCGCCTGGCCGACACCGGAGAATCCGCCGACGAAAACGGCGCGCTCGCGGTGGTCTACCTCGCCGGCGTGATCCGCCGCGCGCGTACGTGGTTCCTCCGCGAGCAGGCCGCCACCTTCCGCAGTTGCCGGCTTCGGTGGAGCATCAACCTGGGCATGCCGGCGGAAGACTTCGGCAACGAAAGCCTCGTGGAACGGCTGTTCACCATCGTCCAGGCGGCCTGGCATCTGTCCACGCAGCCGGGCCCCCTGCGCGTCGAGACGGCGCGGTACGTGTGGCGCGACGTGGTGACAGGGCATGCGCTGCCCGGTCTCGATTGCGAGCAGGTGGATGTGCTCCCGGAGATCGCCGCGCAGGTGGTGGGGTACTCCCACGAAACCCGGGCGCGTTCCGGCCTCCGGGTGCTGATGGATATCGGGGCGATGACCGTCGACCTCGCGGGTTTCGCGCTGTTCGACCCGGAGGGCGCGGAACGGTTTGCGTGTTACGGCACCCAGGTCAGCCATTTCGGCGTCCAGAACCTGCACCGGAACCGGATTCGGTATCTCCTCAGCGCGCTTGAGGGCAAGCCGCTCGAGAACGAGACCTTCGTCCGCCTCCAGATGGCGATGCGGAAGATGGAGGACCCCGGGCAGCCGGTGCCCCGCAGCGTGCGCCCGTATCTGTCGGGTCAGCTGCGGACCCTCGTGAGCGCGCCCGAACATCCGGACGGCGACATGGCCGAACGCTGCCGCCAGGCGCTGCATGCCCAGCTCTCGATGTTGTGGAAGCAGAAGGCGATGCACCAGCGGAGCTGGAAGGAAGGGCTGCCGATCTTCATGTGCGGCGGCGGATGCACGCTGCCGGTGTACCAGCAGGCGGTGCGCGAGGTGAGCGATCGGTGGCGGGCCTTCGCCGGCGTGGGGGCGTTCCGGCTGTTTACGCTGGCTCCGCCGGCCGACCTCGACGCGCCCCGTCTCGCGCCGGCGTATTATCACCGCCTCTCGGTCGCCTACGGCCTGAGCTATCCGGCGGAAGAAATCAGCGCCCTGCAGATCGCCCGCCCCGAACCGGTATAAACAGGGGAAACCGCGTGGAGGCAGGGGGGCATCAAGGCCCTGCGGCCCGGCCCGGCGCGCGCCTCACGCGAGGAGCGGCGCCACCACCTTGCCGTGCACGTCCGTCAGCCTGAACCGCCGGCCCTGGTGGCGATACGTCAGGCGCTCGTGGTCGATGCCCAGCAGATGGAGCACCGTGGCCTGGAGGTCGTGGATGTGCACCCTGTCCTCCGTCGCGTTGAACCCGAACTCGTCCGTGGCGCCATAGCTCATGCCGGGGCGTACGCCTCCGCCGGCCATGAACACCGTAAAGGCGTACGGATGGTGGTCGCGGCCCCAGACGTCGTAGTCTTCGATCTTGCCCTGGAGAAACGGCGTACGGCCGAACTCGCCGCCCCAGATCACGAGGGTGTCGTCCAGCAGGCCGCGCTGTTTGAGGTCCTTGATCAGCGCCGCGCTCGGGGCGTCGGTATCCTGGCACTGGATCTTGAGTTGGTGGTTCAGATTCCGGTGCTGATCCCAGCCGGCGTGCATCACCTGGACGAAGCGGACGCCGCGCTCGGCGAGCCGGCGGGCCATGAGGCAGTTGTAGGCATAGCTGCCCTGGCGGTGGACGTCGGGCCCGTACATCTCGAGCACGTGCGCCGGCTCGGTTGAGAGATCCGTCAGCTCGGGCACGCTGGCCTGCATCCGGTACGCCATCTCGTACTGGGCGATGCGTGTGGCGATCTCGGGGTCGCCGTAGGCGTCGAGGTTGAGTTCGTTGAGTTGCGCCAGGTCGTCGAGGATGCCGCGGCGCATGGACGTGCTCATCCCGTCCGGGTTAGACAGATAGAGCACGGGGTCGCCGCTGCCCCGGAATTTGACGCCCTGGAACCGGGTGGGAAGGAAGCCGCTGCCCCAGTAGTAGTCGTAAAAGATCTGTCCGCAGCTGGCCTCCTTGTCGCGCGAGGTCATCACCACAAACGCCGGCAGGTCCTGGGTGTCGCTGCCGAGTCCGTACGTCAGCCACGAGCCCATGCTGGGCCGGCCGGGGATTTCGGCGCCGGTGAGCAGAAAGGTGATGGCCGGCGCATGGTTGACAGCCTCGGTGTGCATCGACTTCACGAAGCACAGGTCGTCCGAGATCTCCGCGATGCGGGGGAGGAAATCGGACACCCAGGCGCCGCTCTGGCCGTGTTGGGCGAAGTTGGTGATGGGGGAGAGCACGGGCCGGTCCGTCTGCCCGCCGGTCATGGTGCTGAAGCGCTTGCCGTCGGTCAGTGAGTCGGGGATCTGCGTGCCGTGCCACTGCTTCAGCGCGGGCTTGTAGTCGAAGAGGTCGACGTGCGAGGGGGCGCCGTTCTGGAAGAGGTAGATGACGCGTTTGGCTCGCGGAGCGAAGTGGGGGAGGTCGGGCAGGGCCGCGCCGGGGGCGCCGCCGCTGCCGGCGAGCAACGAGCCCAGGGCTGCGGCGCCGATGCCGGCGGAAAACCGGCCAAAGAACTGGCGACGCGTGATCGTCGCGTGCATCTCGCGGATGGGATTCATGGCGGTTTAGGAGATTGGGAGTATGGGGTTTGGGAGATTGGCGGTATGGGGGTGTGGGAGATTGGGCACGTTGAGGCGTACTCCCCCATACTAACCTACTGCTTTGTCAGCGTTTCGTCGAGGTTCAGGATCAGGGTGGCGAGGCCGGCATAACTGGCGGCTTCACGGGCGTCGAGGGCCTCGTTGCGCGGGTGTTCGCCCACGGCCAGGAGCTGCTCGGCCGCGCCGGGTTCGGCATCGAACTGTTCGCGCAGGGCGGCGAGCCGGCCGGCGAGGATGGCCCGTTCGGCATCCGTCGGGTAGCGGGCGGTGGCGAGGCGGAACGCGAGATCGATCCGCTCGGCGTCGGTGGATGCCATCGTCATCACCCGTTCGCCCATGACGCGCGCGGCCTCGACGTAGGTGATGTCGTTGAGCGTGGTCAGGGCGTGGAGCGGTGTGTTCGTGCGCGATACGTTGACCGTACACGTCTGCCGGGCCGACGTGTCGAACAGCATGGTCGGGCCGACGATGCGGCGCCAGAAGGTATAGAGGGTGCGGCGATAGAGGGCCTCCCCGTGATCCTGGACGTAGGTGCGCTGTCCGAAGGTGGCTTCCTCCCAGATGCCTTCCGGCTGATAGGGGTAGACCGGCGGTCCGCCGAGGGAGTCGGCGAGCAGCCCTGCGACGGCCAGCGCCTGGTCGCGCAGCATCCACGACGGCATTCGGAAGCGCGGTCCGCGCGCCAGCAGCCGGTTTTCCGGGTCGCGTTCGTGGAGGGCCGGATCGACGACCGACGCGCGCCGGTAGGCCTCGCTCAGGACGATCTTCCGGTGGAGCGCCTTGACGTCCCAGCCCGACTCGACGAAGTCCACCGCCAGCCAGTCGAGCAACTCCGGATGTGACGGCTTTTCGCCCTGCACGCCGAAATCTTCGGCGGTCTTGACGAGTCCGACGCCGAAGAAGGCCTGCCAGAAACGGTTCACAGTGACCCGCGCCGTGAGCGGGTGTTCGGGGCGGACGAGCCACCGGGCGAGCGCGAGCCGGTCGTTCGCGGCGTCGCCGGCGAGCGCGGGCAGGAACGCCGGCACGTCGCGCGACACGGTTTCGCCGGGCTTGTTGTACACGCCGCGCTCGAGGATGGCCGTCGTCCGGGGCTCCGGCCGGCTGTCCATCACCATCACGCGCACGTTGGCGTTGTTCTGGCGGTCGCGGGCGTTGACCGCGTCGCGGAGGCGGCCCAGCTGCGCGGCATAGGCCGGTTCGCGCTCCTTGAACGCCGCGATGAGCAGGCCGAGGTAGTAGCTGCTGCGCTTCTCCGGCGTGAGCTTGAGGGCGTCGACGTTTTCCCCGATCAGGCCCGAGGCGTTAGGGGAGTCGGCGGCCGTCTGGCCGGCGGGGCGGGGGAAGAGGCCGAGTTCGGTCGCCGCGACGCGCCGGGCTTCGGCATCGACGACCGCCTGAAGCTCCTCGATGCGCGCCAGATCCTCGGGGGTGCTGAGGTCGAGCACGGGCTCGACCTTGCCGTGTGCGTAGCCGCCTTCCTCGGAGGTCTGGTTGAAGTAGTCGTAGAACTGATAGTACTCTTTCTGCGTCAGCGGGTCGAACTTGTGGTCGTGGCAGCGGGCGCAGGTGACGGTGAGGCCCAGCCAGACGGTGCCGAGCGTCTCCACGCGGTCGAAGACGTTTTCGACGCGCGTTTCTTCCGGGATGCGACCGCCCTCGCCGTTGTACATGTGATTCCGGTTGAATCCCGTGGCGAGCACGGCTTCGACGCCGGCATCGGGTAGCAGGTCGCCGGCGAGCTGTTCGACAGTGAACCGGTCGTAGGGCATGTTGCTGTTGATGGCGCGCACGACCCAATCGCGCCAGGGCCACATGGTCCGCGTGGGGTCCCCCTGGAATCCGTTGGTGTCGGCGTAGCGGGCGGCGTCGAGCCAGTCCCACGTCCAGCGTTCGCCGTACGCCGGCGAGGCCAGGAGGCGGTCCACGACGCGCTCGTAGGCGTCGGGTGCGTCGTCGGCGAGGAAGGCGTCCAGGTCTTCGAGCGTGGGCGGCAGCCCGGTGAGGTCGAGCGTGACGCGGCGGAGGAGGGTTTCGCGGGGCGCCGGGGGAGCCGGCTCGATGCGTTCGCGTTCGAGCCGCGCGTCGATGAAACGGTCGATCGGATTATCGGACTGCGCGCGTCGGCGGGTGGGCGGCAGGGGGGCCTTGACGGGCGGGATGAACGCCCAGTGCGGCTTCCATTCCGCCCCCTGTTCGATCCATTTGACGAGAACGGCCTTGTCCTGGGCCGAGAGGACCAGGTTCGACTCCGGCGGCGGCATCATCGCGTCCGGGTCGTCGGACAGGATACGCTGGACGAGGACGCTTTCGGGGAGGCTGCCCGGGACGATGGCGTAGCCTCCAGAGTCGAGGCGCGTCGCCAGCGCGCCCTCCTCGATATCCAGCCGCAGATCCGCCTCGCGCGCGGCCTCGTCGGGCCCATGGCACTTGTAGCACCGGTCCGACAGGATGGGGCGGACGTCGAAGTTGAAGTCGACGCGCTCCGGGGCGTCCGAATACGCCCGCGCGACGTCGCGCGGCAGATCGCCGCGGCAGGCGGCCAGGCTGAGGGCGAGCAGGATCGGGAGCGATAGCGAGAGAAACCGATGCATGGTCGTCGGACGACTTGGGAAAGGGGTTCCAGAACATACAACCACGGGCTCGCAATGTCAGCAGGCGTGGACTTTGAGATCGGTCCGACCGTGAGATTTCTTGTCGACGAGGCCACGTTGCTCTCCCGATCTTTCGCCTGCTCTAGCTTCGCGCCACATGTCGGCGGCTCACCGTCTCGGCGATCGGTTCACGAGCCGGCCCGTCCTCGTGGCCCACGGACGGCCGACTGAATCCCAACCCTTCACGCGGTGGATCGCTACGGACGCAGGGAGGCGCGCGTTTTATCGCAGCCAGATCCACCAGATCATGCCGAGCGCCGTGGTCATGGTGATGGCGTTGAGGGGGAGGCCGGACCGCAGGTAGTCCTTCGTCCGGTATCCGCCGGCGGACATCACCATCAGGTTGGTCTGGTACCCGAACGGCGTCGCGAACGCGAGGGACGCCGCGAGGGCGATGGCGACCGCGAAGGGCAGCGGGTCCGCGTCGACCCGGTGCGCCACGTCCATCGCTACGGGCAGCATCAACGCCCCCACGGCATTGTTGGACAGCAGCTCCGTGAGGATCATGGTGGCGCCGTAGAGGATGCAGAGGGACCAGAACGCGCTCTGGCCGGCGGTGAGCGCGACGACGCCTTCGGCCGCCATCGCCCCGAGACCGGACGACCGGACGGCCTCGCCGACGGCCAGCGAGGCGCCGATCATCAGGATCAGCCCGGTGTCGATCCGGTACCGCAACTCGGCGAGCGGGACGCATCCGGTGAGCATCATCATCAGCGCGGCCAGGAACGCGGCCGTCACCAGCGGGAGCCAGCCCAGCGCTGCGGTGACGACCATCCCCGCGAAGAGCGCCAGGGCCAGCGAGGCCTTCTCGCGAGGGGGCTTTTTTTTCTCCCGCCGGCAGGGCGCCACCAGGTAGAAGTCGTCCCGCAGCAGGTTCGAGCGCCGGTCGAACCCCGGCAGCGCCTCGATGAGGAGCAGGTCGCCCGGGCGCAGCTCGATGCGGCCAAGGGATGCGAGCACGCGTTCGTTTTTCCGGAAGATGGCCAGGACCACCCCCTGGAACCGGTCCCTGAACTGCACGTCGCGGATCGTTTTGCCGACGAGGGATGACGAGGCGGCGATGACCGCCTCGAACAGCGGGAGCTGTGCATCGTGCGCGTCGTCGACACGCGGGATCGCGCGGCCGATGCCCGGCATCTGGAGGAGGCGATCCAGCGCGGCGTGCCGGCCCACGAACGTCAGCACGTCGCCGGCTCGCAGCGGCTCGGCCGGCGACACCATGCCGATCAGGTGGCCATCCCGATGGATGTGGCTCAGGAAGGCGTCGCCGAGCGCGCGGAGGCCGGCCTCCTCGATGGTCTTGCCATCCAGCACCGAGTCGCCGGGGAGGCGCACGTCGAACTGGTATTCTTCCGTCCGCTCCTCCGTAAAGGCGAACGCGCCCTCGGAACGCACCGTGTCCGGCAGGAAGCGATGGCCGATCAGCGCGAAATAGAGGATGGCGACCAGCGCCACCGGGAGGCCGACGCCCGTCTGATCGAAAAACGACAGCGGGGCGCCCGTCGCCTCGAGGTACAGCCCCGAGATGACGAGGTTGGTGGACGTCCCCATCAGCGTGATCGTCCCCCCGAGCACCGCCGCGTACGACAGCGGCAGCAGCACGCGCGAGGCCGGGATCTGCATCTTCGCCGTCCAGCGCTGGAGGGCGGGGATGAGCATCGCCACGAGCGGCGTGTTGTTCACGACGGACGACAGCAGGGCGACGGGGAGCATCAGGCGGAGCGTGAGCGTAAAGCCGCTGCCGCGTTTTTCGGGCAGGAAGCGATCGACCACGCTCAACGCCTCGGTGTGCTGCACGCCGGCGGCGATGACGAGTAGCGACGCGATGGTGATGCAGGCCGCGTTGGAGAAGCCGGCGAACGCCGTTTCCGGCGTGAGCACGCCGGCAAGCAGCAGGAGCCCCACGCTCGCCAGCATCATGAACTCGGTGCGGAGCCACTCGCGCAGGAGTCCGGCCACCATCACGGCAAGGATTACGGCGGTTACTACCGCGTCGATTGGCATGGATGTCCTCGTTGAATCCGATGGGCTCAGACCTTTCGCTTCCGGAAGATCTTCCCGAAAGACCAGACCGTCAGGGCGATCACGAGCATCCAGCTCAGGAACATGAAGGCGAAGGAGGGCAGGGTCATGGCGATACCTCGTTCAGGGGGGCAGGGTGCTGCACGACAGGCGCTTCTTCCGCTTCACGGAAGCCGGCGCGGTCGTCGTAGCGATGGCGCCGCCAGGCGACGCGGATCAGGAGGAGGAAAACCAGGACGATGGCGACGAGCAGGGCGCGCGAGGCCGTCACGTAGGGCATCGCCTCGGGCGCGTACGGGGCGCCGTTGGGGTCCCTGGCGAGCGACAGGATGGGCCACGCCTCGGTGATGCCCCACCACAGGAAAATGGCGATCAAGTAGGCCGGCGTGACATAGGTCATGATCAACTTGAAGATGCCCGGCAGCCGCACATCCGCACCCTCGTGGAGGTCGCGCCACGCGTTGTCGGGCTTGAACACCCACATGTAGAGCACGACCTCGATGACGGCGAAGAGCGACAGGCCGAAGGTGCCGGCCCAGTAATCCCACTCATCCAGGAAGCCGTATTCGAGCCACCGGATGTGGCAGAGCCCGAAGGCGAGGACGACGGCGCCGAGCCCCCAGGCCACGTGTTCGCGCTTGAAACCGAATTCCTCGCGGAAGAAGGCGAGCACCGGAGTGGCCATGGCGACGGACGACGTGATGCCGGCGAAAAACAGCAGGCCGAACCACATGAACCCGAGCAGCGGACCCATCGGGAGCTGCTGGAAGACGACGGGCATGGTGGCGAAGCCGAGGTCGAACGAGCCGGAGGCGGCGATCTGGGTGACCCCGGTGACCCCGAAGAATACGACTGCGGCGGGGATGGCGATCGTCCCGCCGAGGATGACTTCGGCCGTCTCGTTGGTCGCCGCCGTGGCCAGTCCGGAGAGGATGAGGTCGTCCTTCCGGCTCAGGTAGGAGGCGTAGGCCTGGAGGGTGCCCATGCCCACGGAGAGCGTGAAAAAGATCTGCCCCGCCGAGGCGAGCCAGACGCCGGCGTCGCCGAGGCCCGAGAGATCCGGGTTGTAGATGAAGGCCAGGCCGTCCGCCGGCGTCGCGCCGATGCCCGGGCGCGCCGGGAGGAACAGCACGACCGCCGCCAGGATGGCCGCGAAAACGAACAGGATGGGCATGCCGATCCGGGCGAGCCGCTCGATGCCGCCGGCGATGCCCTTCGACACGACCCAGACGTTGACGCCCAGCGTGATCCCGAAGAACACCAGCGGCTTCCACATGCCGGCGAGGCCCGTCGTCCCGAAGGCCTGGAATCCATGCAGGAAGCCGACCATCGCCTCCTGCGTCTCCAGCCCCCAGTAGCTTTTCGTCACCGAAAAAAACGTGTAGGCGAGCGTCCAGCTTTCGATGTAGGTGTAGTAGGTCAGGACGAGGAGCGGGACGGCGAGCCCGACCACGCCGAGGTATTTCGCCGCCGGATGTTTCCACAACGCGGCGAACATGCCCGGGACATGTCCCTTGCGAAACCGGCCGGCATGCCGGCCCACGCCCCACTCGATCCACATCAGCGGGATGCCGAGGAGCAGCAGCGCGACGAAATAGGTGATCATGAACGAGCCGCCACCGTGGTTGGCGGCCTGCGTCGGGAAGCGGAGGAAGTTGCCGAGGCCGACCGCGTTGCCGGCCATGGCCAGAATGAGGCCGATGCGCGAGCCCCAGGCTTCGTGCGAGGAATGGGATAGGGTTGACATACGTAGGCGCAGAAAATGGAACCGGGAGGGGCGTGGACAGCGCAGACTGCCCCCTGTCTCGAACCGTGGGGGTGCGCTGAGGAACGGATTGGAGGTCGTGACCGCCGGACAGGCGCGAGCGAACGGTATCGGCCGGCCGCACGACGGCGGCGGCCCGCTATATCCGGTAGATGTGCAGGAGACGGTGGAGCGAGAGGACGGCTTCCACGAGGCCGACATGCGCGTCGTCGCTGGCGCGCGCGGCGGTCAGACGGGCGATGCGCTGCGCGAGCGACGGATGCCACGCCAGGTCAGGCCGGGTGCGGTAGGAGGTGGATTCGACGCGCTTTTCTTCGGACCCGGAGGACGACGTGTCGTCCTGCAGGGGGCGCCAGGTCGGGTGGGCGACGGGGGCGGTGGGGGAGTGCACGTGCGCAACGGCCCCGCCCTGCGGCTCGGCGACCGAGCTGTACGCGGAGCTGTACATGGAGCTGTACATGGAGCTGTAACCGGCGCACCCGAGCAGGGCGACCCCGACGATCGCGAGGAGGAGGCACGCTCCCGTGGAGCGCGCGAGGAGGAGGGACGCGTAAACCCGTGATGCCATGTGACGACCTCCGGCCTGTGCAGGCGCCGGCAAGACGCAGCGACGAGCGGCGTGCGTGTCGCTCATCGAGGGGGTTTAACACGGCGTTTTGGCGAAGTTTCTGGCGCGCAGAAATATCGCCGCGGCGGGCCTCAGGACGGCCGAACGGCAGTGCGCTGGCGGGTCTCGTGGGGATCTACCCGGAGTTCGTCCATCGACGACTGATCCCACTGTTCGCTCGCGATGATCGCCTCCAGGTGTTCGATGCGTTTCTGCAGCTGCTGGGACGCCTCGGTCTCCTTGACGGGCCCGGCGCCCGCCGGCGACTTGAGCTTTTCGATGGCCTGAATCAGCGTGAACTGCTCCTCCGGCATCTCCTCGCCATTCATCAACTCGTAGATCATCCGCTCTTCCCAGGCTTTCGTCTTTTTGCCCTTCCAGCCGAACACGCGCCGCGCGTGCGCGAACAGGAGGCTTCCGGTTAGGACGAGCGGGGGAAGGAAGATCGGGCCGGCATTCTGGGCCTCCGTGATGTTGAGCGTGATCGCGAACACGTTCACGGCGAAGAACGCGGCCAGATGGAAATAAAAGCGGGCTTCTTCGTGTTTCCGATCCTTGAAACTGGCGAGGAGGCCTTTGGCTTCGCGGCGCGTCATCATGGGTGTGCTCATGGTTGTGTCAAAAGAAGAGGTGACGGTGCGTACGGTAGGCTGCGGAGAAAGTTGGGGGCAGGGCGCGTTGACCGGCAGGCGTTTATATCGCGCAATGTACTATCTTCCGATACGCCTTCCAACGCGGGCGGTCCGTTTGCCGCCATCTCGCTCATCATGTTGCCCGCCTTTCCGCGATCGGTATGTTCGAACGGTTTATCATCCTCGTCGTGCTCCTGACGCTGACGTATGCGCCGGCGCGGGCCGACGATAAGGTGCGCTCGGAAACCCGCGTAGACCGCCTCCATGCGATGGGCTACACCGGGCAGGGCGTGATCGTCGCCGTGCTCGGCAGCGGCATCGACTACGCGCATCCCGACTTCCGCCGCGCCGACGGCACCAGCCGCATCCTGTATCTGTACGACATGACGGACGACGCCGGCGCCGGCGCGCCGGAAAACCTTTTCGGCCTGGGCACCATCTACTCCCGCGCCCAGATCGAGGCAGCGCTCGCCTCGGGCGTCCGGCTCGCCGCGCGCGACGCGGGCGGGCAGGGCACCGCGGCGGCCGGTCTGGCGGCCGGCAACGGACTTGCGAGCGGCGGGCTCTATGCGGGCATGGCGCCCGATGCCGAACTCATCGTCGTCAAACTCGTGGGCGGCGCGCCGGCGCATGGCGACGAGCCCGCCGAGCCGGAGGCCGGCGTGCGCGACATCGAGGCGGCGCTGGATTTTGTCATCCAGAAAGCCGCTGAAGAAGGGCTGCCCTTTGTGGCGCTCGCCAACATCGACCGGATCGGCGGCGTGCCCGACGGGACGACCGCCTGGGCGCGCGCCGTCGACGCCCGCTTCGGGGACGCCTTCCCCGGGCGCGTCTTTGTCAGCGGCTCCAGCGACGCCGGCGGCACGGCCAACCACGCGGCCGGCTTCGTCCCCCGCGACGCGTCCGTCGACCTGCTCATCCACAAGGGCGAGCCGGATGCGCTCCGCCTGGAACTGTGGTACAGCGGTGGGGACCGGTTCGACGTCACGGTGGTCGCGCCGGACGGCACCTTCGGTCCGTACCCGGCTCCCCAGAACAACGGTGAGCAGGACGAACGGCAGGAGGCCGGCTTCACCTATTTCCACAACGGCGCGAACGTCGATTTCTGGGAAGCCGGCAGCCAGCGCCGGGAGATCGCGATCGACTTCGCCACCCCGGGCGACTATACGGTCCGGTTGACCCGCACCATCGGTCTTGACGGCCGGTTCGACGCCTTCCTCGAACCCGCGCGGCTTTCGGACGGCGCCGGCAACTTCTTCGCCTCCCTGGCCGTCCCGGGCTACACGGTGTGGGATATGGCCAGCTCCCAGACCAGCATCACCCCCGGCGCCTACGTGCTGCGGGAGGGCTGGACCGATGTCGACGGCGTCGCGCACGACGCGGGCGATGCGGGTGACCTCGGCGACCTCTGGGCCGGCAGCGGCGTTGGCCCGACGGTCGACGGCCGCTACGGGATCTCGGTCGGCGTACCGGGGGATGTGCTCGTGGCGCCGTATGCGCCCCGCTCGGTGTATGCGGCGGACCGAAGCCGGGTCGTGCTGGACGACGGGGCCGGCGGGATGTATGGCATCCACCGCGGCGTGACGGCCGCGGCGCCGGTGACCGCCGGCATCGTGGCGCTGCTGCTCCAGGCGGACCCGCTGCTGAGCGCCCTCGATGCCCGCGCCACCCTCCAGCAGTCGGCCCGCGACGACGCCTTCACCGGCGACACCCCGAATCCCCGGTTCGGCTACGGGAAGATCGACGCCTACGCCGCCATGGCGCGTATCGTCGAGCTTCCGGACGCCATCCAGCTTTCGGATGCGCTGCCAGCGGGGCCGGCCCTGACGGAAAGTTACCCGAACCCCTTTCGCGACGCGGCCACGATCCGGTTCGCCCACGCGGCATTCGGTCCCGCCCGGCTGGCGGTGTATGACCTGCTCGGCCGCGAAGTGGCCGTGCTCCACGACGCCTTCCTGGCCCCAGGGATCTACGAGGCGTCGCTGGATGCGTCGGCCTTGCCGGCCGGCGCCTATGTGCTCCGGCTCGATGCCGGCGGCGAGGTGCGCAGCCGGGTGGTTGTCCGGGTGAGATAATCGGACCCCAACCAGACTCTGCATCCATGCCCCACCTCGAACGACATCGAACCCATCGCATCGGATGGCTGCGCGCCGCCGTCCTCGGCGCGAACGACGGCATTGTCTCGACCGCCAGCCTCGTGCTGGGCGTTGCGGCGTCGAATGCTTCTTCGGAGAGCGTGCTCGTCGCGGGCGTCGCCGGCCTCGTCGCGGGCGCGATGTCGATGGCGGCGGGAGAATATGTCTCCGTGAGCTCGCAGGCCGATACGGAGCGCGCCGATCTCGACAAGGAGCGCCGCGAGCTGGCCGAGGATCCTGTGTTCGAGCGGGATGAGTTGACGGCGATCTACGTCGAGCGCGGCCTGGACCCGGCGCTTGCGGGCCAGGTGGCCGATCAGCTGATGGCGCACGACGCGCTCGGCGCGCACGCGCGCGACGAACTCGGCATCTCCGAGACGCTGACGGCGAAACCCGTGCAGGCCGCGCTGGCCTCGGCCGGCACGTTCGCGGTGGGTGCGGCCCTGCCGCTCCTCGTCGCCGCACTATCCCCGGCGCCGGCGCTGCTCTGGGCGGTGGGTTTGAGTTCGCTGCTGTCGTTGGCCTTGCTGGGCGCGGTTTCAGGCGGCGCCGGCGGCGCCTCGATGGGGGTCGCGGCGTTGCGCGTGACCTTCTGGGGCGCGCTCGCGATGGCGCTGACCGCCGGCGTGGGCGCGCTGTTCGGCGTGGCGGCGTAAAGGTGCTGTATGATCAAAAAGCTATCCGAACGGTGAAATCAGAAAGCCTCGACGCCTTCCTGGCGCAACTCGATCATCCCCGCAAGGCGGACATCCTGGCGCTGCGCCGGCTCATCCTGGATGCCGACGCGTCGATCTCGGACGGCGTCAAATGGAATTCCCTGAGCTTCCGGACGACGGAGTGGTTCGCGACGGTGCATCTTCGGGCGAAGACCGGCGTGCAGCTCATCCTGCATCTCGGGGCCAGGGTGCGCGAGCAGCCGGGCATCACGATCGCCGATCCGGCCGGCCTGCTGACGTGGCTCGGGAAAGATCGGGCGTCGGTGACGTTTCGGGATCTTGCCGATATCCAGGCCCGGGAAGACGCGTTTTCCGAGCTCATTCGGGCCTGGATCGGTTTCGTTTGATGTGGGGGGATCGCCGTGCGGAGTGGGCGTAAGGGCCCGGCAGCGCGCCGGCCGGCGATTGGATGCTTGACGCGCGCAGCGTAGTTTCGAGGGTGACATCCCATTCCCAGAGATCATCCATGCGCAAGTTTACGATCCGGCGTACGCTTTACCTCCTGGCGCTCCTCGCCCTGGCCGCCATGCCGGCCCCCGCCCAGACCTACGATCCGGCCAGCATCGACCGCTTCGCCGGCCGGCCGCGGCTCTTTGTGCTGACCGACATCGGCAACGAGCCCGACGACCAGATGTCGTTCGTCCGCCTGCTGATCTATGCCAACGAGATCGACATCGAGGGCCTCGTCGCCACCACCTCGACCTGGCAGCGCGACAAGACGAACGAGCATACGCTCCATGAAATCATCGCCGCCTACGCCGAGGTGCGGGACAACCTGCTGCTCCACATCTCGGGCTGGCCACAGGCCGCCGATCTGGACGCCGTCGTGTTCGCCGGGCAGGCAGCCTACGGGATGGCGGCCGTCGGGCCGGACAAGATGTCCGCCGGCGCCGAGGCGCTCATTCGCGCCGTCGACAAGCCCGACAACCGGCCGCTGTGGGTCAGCGTTTGGGGCGGCGCCAACACACTCGCGCAGGCGCTGCTGCACGTGCGCGACACGCGGTCGGCGGAGGACGTTGCGCGGTTCGTGCGCAAGCTGCGGGTCTATTCGATATCCGACCAGGACGACGCCGGTCCCTGGATCCGCCGCGAATTTCCGGGGGTGTTCTACATCGTCGAGCCTTCGTCGCCGGACGCCGGCGAGTATTATTACGCGACGTGGACCGGCATCGCCGGCGACATCTACTACCGCAACGGCGCCGGGGCGGACTCGACGCTCATCTCGAACGCCTGGCTGGAGAAAAACATCCGCGCCAAGGGGCCGCTCGGGGCGCATTACCTCCGCTTTGCCTTCATCATGGAAGGCGATACCCCCTCGTTTCTGGGGCTGACCAACAACGGCCTCAACAGCTACCGCAACCCGAGCTGGGGCGGCTGGGGCGGGCGCTACGTCTACCGGCAGCCCTATGGCGAAACGCACCCGATCTGGACGCAGGGCGGCGACCTGTTCTCCCGCGTCACCTCGCAGGACGAAGTCGTGGGTGTCGACGGGCAGACGCATATTTCCGACCACGCCACGATCTGGCGCTGGCGCGAAGCGTACCAGAACGACTTTGCGGCGCGGATGGACTGGACGATCAAGCCGTTTTTTCAGACGAATCATCCGCCGTCCGTGGTGGTCAACACCGCCCTCGGCTCGGCTCCGCTCTACATCGACGCCCGCGTGGGTGAACCCGTGCAGCTGGACGCGCGCGGCACCTCCGACCCCGACGCGAACCCGCTCAGCTACCACTGGTACCTGTACCCCGAGGCCGGCTCCACGCCCGGTCAGGGCATGGCGGACGTGGAGATCGCCGGCGCCGAAACCCAGCGCGCGACGGTGACGCCGACGGCGGTATGCCGGCCGAACTGGCTGCGGACGGAGGCCCCCTGCGAGGAAGGCGTCGCGCACATCATCCTCGAGGTGAGCGACGTGGGGAGTCCCTCGCTGACCCGGTACAAGCGGATTATTCTGCGGGTGACGGAGTGAGCTCTTTGTGTAAGACGTTGGGAAGTCGTAGCCCAACCCCCCTGGTCATCCCCAACTCGATGGGGAATCCAAGCTAGTCATTAGGCTTTGCATGGATCCCCGCTTTCGCGAGGAAGACCATACCCAAAAGAGGAGCTAAACCGTGCGGCCGGCCCATCCCGACGACATCCCCACCCTGCTCGATCTGATGGAGGCGTTTTATGCCGAGTCAGACTACAGGCTGGATCGTGCAGTGGCAGGAGCGGCCTTCGGAGCCTTATTGGCCGACGAACGGCTGGGCCGAGCGTGGCTCATTGAAGCGGACGGATGGCCTGCCGGCTACCTCGTCATCACGGTCCGTTTCGCCATGGAATTCGGCGGCCTCGCCGCGATCCTCGACGACCTGTACGTGGCGCCGGCCTTCCGCAAACGCGGCCTGGCGACGGCGGCCCTGGAGGTCGTCCGGCGCTGGTGCGAGGCGGAGGGCATCCGTGCAATGACCGTCGAGGTGGCGCCGGACAACACGCCGGCGCAGATTGTCTATCGCCGCGCGGGCTTCGGGGATGTGTCCGGCCGGCAGTTGCTGGCGCTCGAACTCGCCCCGCCGGCGCACGAGGGGTAAAATCGCATGTCCGGCGGGTTTGGCCTTGTCGAATTGAGCCACGACAGCGACTTTTCTGGCTAGATTGAGCAGGGACGGGAGACGCTGACTCGCCCATACATGCCACGTCATACGCATCCGCCATGAACGCACCGCTGCAAGATCACTACACCACCGGAACTCTGCTCTCGGCCATCGAGGCTGGCTTGCGTGCCCTCGGCCTGTCGCCCGAGAACGTCAGCGCGGACGACCTCGCGCCGGCCGATGAGTTTCACATCGGCGGCCGTGAGGCGACGGTGGCTTTTTTCGAGGGGATGACCATAGCGCCGGCGGACCGGCTGCTCGATATCGGATGCGGACTCGGCGGGCCGGCCCGGTACGTGGCCCGCACGTATGGCTGCCGCGTGGCCGGGGTGGATCGGACGGCCGAATTCGTGGAGACCGGCCGCGAGCTGAATCGGTGGGTCGGGCTGGAGGATCGGGTGGAACTGGCCCACGGCGACGCCACCGACACCCCGTTCGAGGAGGCGTCGTTCGACGGGGCCTACATGCTGCATGTGGGGATGAACATCCCCGACAAGCAGGCGCTCTTCCGCGAGGCGTTCCGCCTGCTGAAGCCGGGCGCCTGGTTCGATGTGTACGAAATCTGCCGGACGGGCGAGGGGGAGCTTGCGCTTCCGCTGCCGTGGGCGTCGACGCCGGCGATCAGCCATGTGGTCGACCTGGAGGCCTACGAGCGCGCCATGGGGGACGCCGGCTTTGGGGTCCGGTCGACCGAAAACAGGCTGGCCTTTGCCCTGACGTTCTTCGAGCGGATGCTGCAGCGAGCCCGCGAGGCCGGCCCGCCGCCGCTCGGGCTGCAAACGCATATGGGGCCCGAAATGGCGACGAAATTCCAGCACCTGATCCAGGGGCTGAAGGACGGTGTCGTCGCGCCGTTTACGATGCGAGCGGTAAAGCCGGCGCGGTGACGGCGCGGCCCGATCCTGTCTGCTCCTCCCACGAGTGCGCGTAGAGGCCGCCCTGCATCAGCAGCTCCGCGTGCGAGCCCGACTCGACGATCCGGCCTTCCTCCATCACGAAAATCCTGTCCGCCCGCATCGCCGTCGTGAGCCGGTGCGTGACGATGACCGTCGTGCGTTCGCGGGCGAGCGCGAGGAAGCGGTCGAGCCAGCGCGCCTCGGCCCAGGGGTCGAGGTAGCTCGTGGGCTCGTCGAGCAGGAGGATCGGGGCCTCGCGGAAGAAGGCGCGGGCGAGGGCGACGCGCTGCCACTGCCCGCCGCTGAGGTCGACGCCGCCGCTGAAGCGCTTGTCGAGCTTGGTGTCGTAGCCGTCGGGCAGCCGGTCGAGCATGTCGGTGACGCCCGAGGCCTCGCAGGCCTTGCGGACCCGCTTCATGTCGATCGTCGCGGCGTGGTCGCCCATCGCCACGGTTTCGGCGAGGGTGCCGGCGTAGTTGACGAAATACTGGAAGAGGGCGGTGATCTGGTCGAGCAGTTTCCGGTGATCCCACGCCTGGAGATCGACGCCGTTGAGCCGGATGACACCGCGTTGCGGCGAATAGAACCGGCAGAGCAGGCTGATGAGCGTGCTTTTGCCCGCGCCGTTGGGTCCGACGATCGCCACCGTCTGGCCGGCGGGGATCGACAGCGAGAAGCCTTTCAGCGCCGGCCGTTCGCTGCCGGGATACGCGAAGTCGACGTCCTCGATCTCGATGGCGTAGGGCGGCGTCGCGGGCGCCATCGGGGCGACCGGCGGCGCGAGTTCGGGTTCGATGTCGAGGAAGGCGAAGAGGTGTTCGAGAAACTGGATGCTCGCGTAGATCTGTCCGAGGTTGCCGAGCAGGGTGCGGGCGAGGCCCTGGCCCTGCTGGAACGCCTGGTAGAACAGCGCAAGATCGCCCAGCGACGCCGCGCCCTGCACCGCGCGGGATCCCATCCAGATCATGACGCCTCCCGTCACCAGAAAGGCGAAGAAGCCGGCGCCGGCCTGGGTCACGCCCTGTTGGCGGAGCAGATCGAGCTGGTCCTGGCGCAGCGCGGCGCGCGTCGTGTTGTAGAGGGAGCGGAAGTGTTCGCTGAGCCCGAAAAGCCGCACTTCCGGCGCGTGGTAGCGGCTCGTGAGGATCCAGTCGAAATACTGCGTGTGCCGGCGCTGCTCGGTGGTCCGGGCCCACCAGGCATGATGCAGTGCGCTGTGCCGGACGACCACCCAGAGCGCCGGCAGCGTGCTCGCGACCAGGAGGGCCGGCAGCCAGTAGCCGTAGGGGATGATCAGCGCGGCGATGGCGACGAGCGTGACGCCGTGCTGCACCACGCTGCCGAGGTTTTCGAGGAGCGAGAGGGAGTGTTTGTCCGCCTGGCTGTTGGCGCGCTCCATCTCGTCGTAATACGCCGGCGACTCGTAGAACGCCATGTCCACCCGGGCCGACTGCTCGTGCACGAGGGCTTTGACGTGATCCTGCACGTACTCCGCCTGCGCCGCGCGCACCCACCGCCCGACGCCCTGCAGCAGCTGCGTGAGGATGAGGGCGCCCCCGAGCCCGAGGGCGGGCAGCGCGAGGCTCCAGAGCCCGTCGCCCGATCCCGCGGCATGCGCGAGGCGGTCCACGAGCACCTTGGTGCAATACACGGCCACGGCCGGGAGGAGGCCCTGCGCGATGAGGAGGCCGAACGAGAGCGCGGTCCACGCGCCGGCGGCGTCGACGATCAGGCCGATGGCGCGGCGCAGCAGAACGAACCGGCTTTTGAGAAAGGTCAGACGAGCAACGGGCATGACGGGCGGAAAGGTCAGGGCGCGATCGCGCGCGCCAGATCGTCTTCGATGGCGTCCGCCATCGCGTCGAGGAGGTTCAGGTTGCGGGGGCGCGTGAGCCGGGCGACGAGGCCCTGGCTGGCGAGGCGCTGGCAGTGCCGGAAGTGGGTGCCGTCCGCACCCCGGTTGCCGAGGAAGCGCAGGGCGTACGACTGGCTGACGAGGGCGATGAGCGCCTCGGCGGGCGCGAGCGGCTGGATGGCCGGCGCGTCGCCGCCGTATTCGAGGACATAGATGCGGCGCAGCGGCCGGGGGGAGGTGACGAAACGATCCGCGACATCCCGGATTCGTTTTTCGGTGGTCGCGAACAGCGCCGGCAGCGTCGCGGGGTCCTCGTCGAGCGCCGCCTGCACGGACTCCGGCCAGAGCTTCATGCTCGGGACCCCGGGCATGACGCGCGGCGTCGCGGGTGCGGTGTCGATCGCCATCACATCGTCGGTGACGAGCGGATAGCCGCGTGCGAAGAGGGCGGACGTGGCCGTGGACTTGCCGGCGCCTTTCCATCCCACGAAGCCTACCGCGCCGCCGGCCAGCGCGACGGCGCTGCCGTGCAGCGTCAGGGTGCCGCGCTGATGCAGGGCCACACCGACGGCCATGTTCTGGACGACCTGCCGGTAGAAGCCCTCGTCGATGCCGGGGGCGCGGTCGATGACGATGTCGGTGCCGCCGGCGATGCGGACGGCGCCGAAGCCGTCCCAGTAGATCGTGACGGCCCCGTCGTCGACGGCCACGCGCCGCTGCTCGCAGAGGGGCAGCGTGTCGGTCCGCGGCGCGATGGCGCCGAAGCGGACGGTCGTATCGGCGGCTTCCGGTCCGGCCGGCAGATCGCCGAGTTCGAGTTCCGAGGCGATGTGGAGGCCGAATGCCGCGTAATGATGCATGGGCTGATGCATGGGGCAATCAAAAAGTTGGATTCATGATCGGCGGCGGGCGCGCGCTTGCAGGCAAGCGCACACCCGCCTTCCGGATCGCAAAACCGGGGGGCGGTGGCAGCTTCGGGCGGAGGCCGGCGGCGTCAGCCGGTTAAGGCGAGCCGTCCGTCAACGCCCATGCGCTGCCGGGCATCAGCTCATCGGAGGGTAAGCGGACGGCGAGTTGCCGTTCGGCACGTCCGAGTTCTGGACGTTACCCTGCTTGGTGAGGTCGACCACGTTGCCGTAGTCCACCACCACCGGCATCTTGTACGAGCGCTTCTGAGAGGCTTTCATTGGTTTATCGGTTTTGTGTGTGTGTTGTGTGTGATTCTGCCGGCCTTCGCGTGGAATGCCGGCATTTTCGTCGGCTAGAACCCATGTTCGTTGAGCCAGAGGGCGAGCGAGAGGGCCCGCCAGTGAAAATGTGTTGGCTGACCGGCGCGGGGCGGGTCGAGCCGGGGATACTGCGCCTGCAGGACGCCGAGGTCGACGAAGCGGCCCACGCCGCCCAGGTCCTGGTCGATGGCCTGGTGCAGCGGCTCGCCAGCATGCACGAGCAGGCCGCGGTTGAACGCGTGGCCGAGGTCGCCTTTCGACTCGCGCCACTGCACTTCCGGGGGCAGGATCCCCTGCATGGCCTGGCGCATCGCGTAGCGATTCCAGCCCATGCGGCGTTTCTGGTTCGGGGGGAGCGAGAGGCAGAATTCGAGGAGCCGGCGATCGCAGAAGGGGAGCCGCAGCTCGAGGCCGGCGGCGGAGGCCGAGGCTTCGAGCAGTTCGACCGTCCGGTTCATCAGCGGCCGCATGATCTGGCGATAATGGTCCTCCCGCTCTGTCTCAGGTATCGGCAGCGAAGGCGCGAGGTGTTGCTCGATGCGCGACAAAAAATCGGGCGAAAGGATCGTTCGCCACGAGAGCGTCGCGGCCTCCGGCGCGGGCAGCGTCTGCCGGCGAAGCGGCAGCCTGTTTTTTACATGCCGGGCCAAACGCAGTCCGGCCGACGTCTGCAAGCCGGGCTCGATCTTGTATCGTTTTACCCACCGCCACATGACCTGCTGCCACGGCTGGCCGGCCCGGCCGGTCTGCGCCTTGATCTCGCGGTACAGGGTATACCATTGCTGGCGGGTGGCGAGTTCGTGGAGATACCCCACGCCGTGCGACAGCGTCGTGTCGCCGTCGAATCCCTCCAGGATTACCCCGCAGCCGTCGGCACGCGCCTGCTGGTGCAGCGTCCAGTTGATGTAGAAATTGCCGGCCTCGACGGGGCTGTCCTGGTGCCGCATCATGCGGTCGCTCTCGTGAAGCGGACTGTACCCGTCGGCCGCCATGAAAAACGGTGTCATCTGGCCGCGGTACCGGTCGAGCACGGGCTGGATGAAGGCGCGCTCGTCGCTGGCCGTCGCGATGTCGAAGACGGCGGAATACGTGCGGAGCGTGCCGCCCTCGTCGGCCGCCTGCGGGGCGGCGACGGAGGCGATGGACGACGAGTCGATGCCGCCGCTGAGCATCGCGCCCACCGGGAGCGCGCTGCGCGTCCGGCAGCGGACGGCCTCGATGAACAGGGCGCGGAGCGCCTCGGCATATTCGCCATCCGACCCGAGGCGCAACTCGTGCGTCGGGTCGAGCTGCCAGTAGCGTTCGTGGCGAATCCGGCCGTCTTCCACGACGAGAAACGTCCCGGGCGTGAGGCGCCGGATGTGCCGGTAGAAGGTGCCCGACGCGTCGCTCTGGACCGGCGCGCAGAGGTGCTCCGCCACGGTCGCCTCGTCCAGTTCGCGGGGCACTTCGTCGAGCGCGAGGAGCGCCTTGGCTTCGGAGCCGAAGGCGAAGAGCCGGCCCGGGATGAAGCTGTAGAAGAAGGGTTTGAGGCCGTAATGGTCGCGGGCGCAGAAGAGGCGGCGCCGGCGGCTGTCCCACACGGCAAAGGCGTACGCGCCGATGAGCCGTTCGGGGCACCGGTCGCCCCAGCGCTCGTAGGCCGCGAGGATCAGCGCGGCATCGGTGACGGGCCGGTGCGCGATGCCGAGCGCCGCGATCAGCTCGTCCCGGTTGTCGATCCGGGCATCCGCCGTCAGGTGCAGCGTGCCGGCGGCGTCGGTCATGGGGAGGCGCTGGAAGACCGACTCCAGCGTGGCGTTCAGCGCCAGATGGCCCAGGCCGGCGTGGTCGTCGTGCCACACCCCGCGGCCGTCGGGGCCGCGATGCGCCAGGGGCGCCATCATGGCGTCGAGATCTTCGCCGCGGACGGGGCGTCCGTTCATCCGGTGTATGCCGATGATTCCGCTCATGCTGCGTGTCGCGTTTCGAGTCGTTGGTACTGGGCGGGAGCGAGCGTCCCGCCGATGAGAATCTGGCCTTCGCGTTCCAGCCAGGCGTGCGCGAGCAACGCGCCGGCGTCGTCGCGCCGTACACCGATGCGCAGGGTCGTCTCGTCGCCATGCCGGCGCAGGATCCACTGCACCGCCATCGCCTCGGGCAGGCAGGGCTTGTCGCCCAGCACGCGCCGGCCGACGGCATGCACGGCCCAGACGACGCGCCGGCGGTACGTTTCCGATGGCGCCCGCCGGCCCGCCCGCGCGGGGCGATCGAACAGACGCCGCGCGGCGCGGTAGGGGAGCACGGCCAGCGTCAGGCGGAGCGTCAGGAGCAGGACGCTCACGCCGAGGAGCAGCCGGCGCTCCTTCCACACGATATGCCGGCGATCAGGCATCGACGGTTACGCGGATGAGCTGCCGCCCGGCCATCTCGTCGATGAAGCGCAGGATGTCGCGTTCGAGTTCGTCGGGGTCGACGTCGTATTCGCCCTGCAGGATGGCGACCAGCTCGGCCACGGGGGTCGGCTCGGCGATGAGGGTCCAGATGCGGCACCCTACGTCGTTGAGCCCGTAGTACCGGCCCGTCTGGGCGCTGAGGAGGACGGCTTCGCCTTCGAGGTCGGCCATCATGAGATCGGGTGCGGCCGCGATGGTGTCGTGCGGTGTGATCATGGAATTGACATGGCTAGGTGTCGGGATGCGGGGCGGCTTCAGGCGTCGGCGCGGCGTTTCCGCCGCACGTGTTCGATGCAGACGTTCACGAGGTAGCGCCCTTTTTCGATCGCGCCCGGGAGGATGCGCGCCTGGAGGAGATGAAAGGCGATCGGATGGTTGGGGGCGCGGTCGTCGAACATCCGGCCGGCGATGCGGTCCACCAGCGCGCCGAGGTTGCGGTCGTCGACGAGGCCGGCCCAGGGAGCCGGCAGCTCCAGCCCGCACAGGCGATGCGCGAGCAGCAGGCTGATCGCGACGAACCGCTCCGCGCGCAGCGTCCTGGCCAGCTCCGAGACCCGATTCCAGTCGATCGGGTTGTTCGCGACGTACGCGGCCAGGTCGAGCGTCATGAACAGCAGGTACCAGGCGTGTTTGGCGCTATGGATGCACAGGAAACAGAAGAGGTCTTCCGGACCCAGCGCGCGTACGTCCCGGTCGCCCACGGAGACCCACCGGCTGCGGGCCCAGAACTGCTGGTCGTCCACGCCGGAGGAGTAGGCGATGCGCAGGAAAGACGACTGTTCGAGCGAGAGGTGCACGTCGACATCGCTCGGCTCGCCGCGAAACGTCATCTGTTTTTTCCAGCGCAGCTCCTGGTCCGCCTCCTCGCCCGTCAATTCCGCACGCAATCCCATCGCGTTCAGCACCTCGCAGACGACCGGATAGGCCTGCGGCTGAATGAGGAGGTCGATGTCGCCCGGCTTGCGCCAGATCGGGTTGCCGTAGGCGAGTCGGCCCAGGGGGATCCCCTTGAGAATCAACGAGGATATGTTGCGTTCATCGAGCGCGTCGAGCAGCCGGCACAGCGCCGAGGTCTGCAAGTGCACCAGCATCGACATCCGATGGAAATCCTGCTGGAGCGCCGCGAGCTGTGCTTCCGGAACGAGGCGCTGCTCGCGGGTGCGCAGCGTGCGGTACAGCAGCGGCAGGACGCCATGGGCGCGGGCGAGGCGGCCGACGCGGTCCCAATCGACATACCCGGAGGCCAGGATGCCGTCGATGGCGTCGTCGTTCTCGGCATCCGTCACGGGGCGGACGCTGCGCAGGAGGAGCTCCAGCGCGATCAGGTCCGTTGGCCGCGACGCCCGCGTGTCGGGCGGAGCCGGAGCGGCAACCTGGGTTGCCGGGTCGTATGCTTCCATAATCAGTCCTCCGACAACGCTTTTTTCGGCGCGGTCTGTTGCGGCGGGCGCGCGACGTCGCGCGGGAGCACGATCGGCTTGCGCCAGAACATCGGGTCCGTCCGCCACGAATCGTCGGTCTCCAGGCGCGGTTTTTCCTCGCCGTTTTCCCACTGTCCGCGCGGCACCTGTCTCCCGAGCTTGGTTTTGATGAGTTGCTTCAGCAGCCGCGCCCCCTGGCGGACGCGCAGATAACCCAGCTTGTGCAGCAGCACCCCGAGCATCAGCGCCGCCACCCCGACGATGACCGCGAAATACCGGGCGTCGACGATCACGAGCATGATGGCCATCAGGCCCAGCGTGGCGTTCAGCACATAAAGGAGCATCACCGCGCCCGGCACCGACATCTTGAACTTCTCGATGAGCCGGTGATGGATGTGGTCCTTGTCAGGCGCGAAGGGCGACTGCCCCTTGAGTATCCGCCGGATGAACGCCACCGACGTGTCGAGCAGCGGGAAACCGACGGCCATGATCGGGATGATCAGCGCCATGATCGGGTTCGTGTGGCTCGTGCCGGTGAGCGTGTAGGTGGCGAGCATGAAGCCGAGGAAGAGGCTCCCGCTATCGCCCATGAAGATGGTGGCCGGGCTGAAGTTGTGCACCAGAAAGCCGGCGATGCTGCCCGCGACGACCAGCGCGATCGGCAGAAACCGCAGGTCGCCGAGCGCGCTGAACACCAGCGCGAGGCTCCCGAACGCGATGAGCGTGATGCCGCCGGCGAGCCCGTCGAGGCCGTCGATCAGGTTGACGGCGTTGATGACGGCCAGGTACCAGAGCAGCGTGAGCGGCAGCGCCAGCGAGGCCTGGATGTAGGGGTCGTCGCCGAGCAACGGGATGCTGGTGACCTGCACCCGGAAGCCGGCCACAAACATGAGGTAGCCCACCAGCAGCTGGAAGAAAAACTTCTTCTTGAAGCCCAGGCCGTAGGCGTCGTCATACAGGCCAGTGAGCGCCATGGCGAAGGCGCCGAGAAGAAAAGGGATCGACGGGATGTACAGTTCGAAGCCGAACGTGGCCAGGAGATCGGACCGGAGCATCTGGAAATACGCGATGCCCATCATGAAGGCGACGAAGATGGCGACGCCGCCGGCGCGGGGCGTGGGCCGGCGGTGCATGGTCCGCTTGCCGTCGGGCACATCCACCCATTTGAGCCGCAGGGCCAGCCGGGACATGACCGGCGTAAGGATCAGCGCGGAGAGAAATGCCAGCGAGAAGCCTGTGAGCAAGGCGATGGTACTCATACTCGTTCCTGTCCCGGGTCGATGGAGCGCATCGTCCGGGCGTCTGTTGAAGAAGTGGATCGTTGTCTCACCTCGACGACGGCAAGGGGGGGCGTCGTGCGAGATCCGAGCGCGACAGGGGCTGACGGCGTCGCGTTCAGGGGACGTAGAAAAGCGTGTTGGCGATCGATAGGACCGATTCTCCCCGGGCAACAACCCGACTGTAAAGCAGGGTAATGTTTTCCGGTCCGGGAAAGAGTTTCCGAATCAACATGGCCTCGAGCTTCATCGCAAAGGCCCTTTTTTGCGGCTTTTGGCGCGGTCTGAAGACGCCGGCCGGCCTTTGCGATGCTACAGGCTCGTTAGAGCAAGCGGTGCTCCAGTTTTGGTCGCCCCGGCCCGCGTGCCGGCGGCCCGTTCGAGCAGTTCCAGGATCTGGCTGGCGTGGCGCTCCGGCCGGCACATCGCCAGGATGCGCTCGCGACCGGCCCGGCCCATCCGCTCGGCCTCTTCCGGGTGTTTCATGAGGTGCGCGATGCGGGCTCCCATCGCCTCGAAGTTGTGCTCCTGGACCAGAAAGCCGGTTTCTCCATCCACCACATTTTCGGTCAAACCGCTATGCGCCGTCGCCACCACGGGCAGCGCATGCAGGGCGGCTTCTGCCGGACTGACGGGAAATCCTTCCTGGTCGCCCGTCATGGATGTAACGCTGTGTTGGGCAAAGACCCAGCTGCTATTCAGCACCGGGAAGGAGACCTCGCGTCCGACGGCGCCGTACATCGTGACGGCGTCGCGCAGTCCGAGCGCGTCCATGCGGCGCTCCACCTCCCCCCGCAGCGGGCCGTCGCCGATCAGGGCGAGCCGGGCCTCCGGGACCTCCCGGCGGACGAGGTCGAAGGCATGGAGCAGCGCGATCGGGTGCTTCTTTTCGGTGAGGCGCCCGAGATGCACCAGCGTAGGGGGCCGGCGGCGGCGTGCCTCCCAGTCGAGGGGTTCGATGCCCTCGCTGCGGATGCCGAGCCGGACGGTATGGATCGTTTCCGGCGCGACGCCGGCCAGGATCAGGATGCGACGGATGTGATCGGACACCACCGTGACGGCCGTTGCATGGCGGGCCGCTTCAAGAAATGCGGCCTTGTAGTGCGCGCTCGAGAAGGCGGTCGTGACGTCGAACGCGTGCACCTGGACGACGTAGGGGATGCTGAAGGATCGCAGCGTTGGGGCGAGGAGCGCCGCCGAGGTGCCGTATTCGACAAACGCGGCGTCGATGGAGGTGAGCTCCTCGGCGTACGTGCGGATGACCCGCGCGGCGCCGGCCTGCGCGTAGCGGAAACGGAGGAGGTCGCCCTGCCGGCGAAACGCCTGCCCGATCTGGTGCAGGCGGTGGCTATGCGTCTCGAAGCGGTCGAAGTAGCCCGTCTCGAAAACGCGGATACCGGGTAGCTGGCAGCCGGACGACGCCCCGCTGAAAAACGTGAGCCGCTCGGCGCGTTCGTTGAGGGCATGGACGAGGTCGTGGATGAAGGTCTCGCTGATCCTGACCGGCGAGTGCGTGAAATAGCCGATGTGCATGGCTGCTCAAGAATGGGGTGTTAAGAATGGATTGAAGTGTTCAGAAATGGCCGGACGATTGCGGATCGGGTGCTCGAAGCAACCCCATCCTGCATCCCTATCGCGCTTCGCTGAAATGCGCCACGTCACATGCTCAGATGAGCATCCACTCGGGAGGCAGCCTGTCGGCAGAGTCCGCTTCGCCGTTATTTGACCATTTTTTGGGCGCCATCACCTTTTTGTCTGGATGGCTTCCGAGCCAGGCGCCCCACCAGCTAAAGGTGCTGTTCGGGATGATGAAGTGCTTGCATCGCGTCATCAGCATAAGATCCTGGACAGGATCTCCCCCGGTAAACGGGGCGCCTACATAGGTAGTCGGTTTTTCCGGTCGTATGTGGTCGACGCACCAGGGTATGTCATCCGAAAAGATGAAGTAGTGCGGGTTCTCGACCATGGATTCCATGCGATCGAACGCCTGCCGATAATAATCCGGGCCCTTGGTGCCGAGGAGTTCCGTATAGATCGGATTGGTCACGTAGTCGCCCCGGCGAACATGGACGGCGACGGCCTCGGAATGGGCGATCTGCTGTGCGACGGGTTTTGCGTTTTCATGGAGCCGTGTTCGGAAGACCAATTCGCTTCGCAAGAGCGGTTCGATCGATTTGAAGTAGCGTTCGCTCTGGAGCGATCCGATCAGGCAAACGGGTGCGGCAAGGGTAGAAACGCGTTCGTCATAATCAGTGCCATTCTGGATGTAAACCCGCGAGGGAAGCAGCAGGCGTTTTGCTTTATTCACGACGCGTTCGGCAAGATTTCCTGGTGTCGGATTGAAGTAATCGATCTCTTCTTCGGAAGCAAAAGCCACCCTGACATCGAAGGCATCCAGCTCGAAATCGCGGTAAACCGTGTGCTCGTTGCCATCCCGATTCTTCAGCAGGGTCAAATCGACTTTTAGCGACGCATCGTTTTTGACGGCAAGGGCGCGCGCCGTCGCATACTGGAATAGCTGATTCCCCAGTCCACCCATCAGGCGGATCAGAATCATGTTCTCTTTTGCGCGTTTCATGGTTTTGGGATACGTGTGAAGGCCAGGAGGTGCCTTCGGGGATATGACGTGCAGGAGAACGCACGCGCGATCTCGCTATCAGAACGGCGCATGGGCCGATGCGACCGGGTATTCGCTATCGAGGGTCTTCGCCGTGTCGGCGTTTTGAGAAATGTCGGTGTGCTCAGCGCTTCCCGCCGGCCTGGCACAAGAGGTCGATCGGCAGGCAGTCGATCAGACCCACCACGCGTTGCAGGATATAGGAGGCGTCGAGGGGGGTGACGAGGCCGTTGCCGGTGACGTCGGCGGCGATAAAACTCGCTCCCGTGAGGATACGCTGGCCGGCGACATGCTCCAGCACGAGCGCCGCGTCGAGCGCGCTCACGATGCCGTTGCCGCTCGCGTCGCCGGGGACGGTGTCGGAAGCCGGCGCGATGGTATAGGTTACGGACGTCTGGGCCGGCATGGGGGCGGAAAGGCCCGGGCTGTCGAGCAGATCGATCATCACATTCTGGATGCGCGATCCGATGGCCGTAGACGTCCACACCGTCGGCGCGAGCCGGACGCGCCGCGGGGTGTCGAACGTAATCTGAACGGATTGACCGTAGCGGACCGTCCGAAGCGCCGTCACGCCGGTCTGCGTCGTCGTCGAGGTCGCCACCCAGGCGTTGCCGACGCGGGATTCGATCCGGGCGTCGCCTTCGGTCTGGTTCACGTCGCCCAGGTAGAGCGGAAGCATCTCCCACAGGGCGCTCACGCGGTCCGTGCCGTCGGAGGCGAGCGACGAGGTGACCGTCAGCCCGGCGGGCGACAGGGTGAACGTCCGCGTGTAGCTGACCTGCCCGGCGATGGCCCCGTCGGGGGCGCTGCGGCCCTGATCGTGGGCGCCGATGGCGCCGTTCACCACGACGACCGCGCCGGTCGTGCCGTCTACGGTTCGCGTCACAGTAGGGAAACGGTTGCGGGCTGTGCTGAACGGCAGTCCGCTCTCGCTGGTGCCCGATATCGCGTGGACGGCCCAGGTCTGCCATCCCCGATCGCCGGTCCACTGGTCGTTGATCGTATTCTGCGCACCGCGCGACCGTCCCAGGATTGCCGAGCCGCCGTCGGGCGTCCAGAAGGCCGAGAGCGCGCCGCCGGAGAGTCCGGGAATGCCGGTCGCCCAGGCGGCCACCGTCGTGCCGGTATGGATGATCGCCCCATAGCCGGGAAAGCGCGCGATCACGAAGTCGTCGCCGAATGTCTCGATGAACGGCGTGTCGCGCAGCATCGGCGGCCGCATCAGCGGGCTGTCGGTTGCGGCCAGGCCGGCCAGCTCCTCGTAGAAGCCCGGGGGGTAGTAGTCGGCCGACTCGACGATGCCGTTGAGCCAGTGCTGGGGGGCCCACACCGCCGGCGTGGCCGCCGATGGCGCGTTCCATGCCCACCCCTGGGCGCCGTCGGCATCCGCGTTGCGCTGCGAGATCGCCAGCGCGATGTCGGATCGCATCTGGTTCTCGTCCGGCAACCCCTGGGTGTAGGTCGAACCCAGCGCGCGCCCGGTCCATACCAGGTATTTCGCTTCGTCCGTCGTCATCGCCACCGCATGATCGCGGTGGTAGGTGAACCACTGGTCCGTGGCGGATCCCCAGATCGTGCCGGTGTTGAAGTGGGAAGGGCTGTTGAAGCGTCCTTCCGGTTCCGGCAGGGTCTGATAGGCCTTGAGCCGGGCCGACTTGTCGAGGAAGCCGGAAATCGTGGCGTCGCGGTAGAGCAGGGCCGCCCACGACATGAAACGCTGCGCGATGCCCTCGTACGAGAGGTCGATGCCGTCCTTTCCGTGTTGATGGAAATGGCCGTCGCCTTTCATGATCGCCTCCAGCACGAACCGGGCCTGCCGCAGCGCCTGGTCGCGCATGACGTCGTCGTCGATCGCCTCGGCAGCGTACCACATGCCGACGAGCTGGAACGTCTCCATGTCCGCCCCTCCGGAGCCGGAGGGATAGTGGACGATGAGTTCGTTGAAGATCAGCCGGAGCCCTTCCTCGTAGGCGGTGCGCACATCGGCCGGCAGATAGGGTTTGATCCGGTAGTAGGCATACGCGAGCCGCGTGATGTAGCCGCCGATGTAATCGCTCCGCCGATTTGCGGTGGACGTCGCGAGGTTGTTGGCGGTCATGATGAGGTCGACGGCCGAAGCGGCGATGACGCGGTTGATGCCGGCCTGATTCAGGTAATACGGGTTTCCGGGATAGTCCCACGTCACCCACCAGGCGGCGTCGATCGGATCGAAAAAATTGCTGTTCCGGCCGACCTGCATGTACACCGCGCCGGATCGTTCGATCGAGGCCAGGGTGAAGAGGGCCGGGGCCACGCGCAGACCAGTATTCGCGGGCATCTTGCGACCGCGGTCCTCCATCAGGATCCACATGCGGTGCAGGTCATCGAGGCTGGCGAAGTAGGCGTCGTCGTAGCCGACAGGCTGCAGATCGAGCGCAAAGTCGGCTTCGGTGAAAGACGCCAGGTAATTGCGCAGCACCACCTGGTAGTTTTGCGACTGCGGCAGCTGCGCACTCACCGGCGCGGCGCACCAGGCGATCAAACCTACCGTTGCGAACAGGATACGACGTGCGTGGATCATGCGTGCGAGGTGCGCCGGCAGGCGAGGCGGATGAGAACGGGGATAAAAGGCACCGTTAGTATCGGCTGAAAGCGGCCGGGGTTAATCGGGCGCCGGAGAACGTCCGCCGCGGAGAGTTTCAAGCCGCGGTCACGGCGGTTTCGGGCGCCGGAACGCGCCCCTCGAGGCATCGCGCCCAGGCCTCGCAGACCACGTCCATTTCAAAGGCGGCGAGAAAGGCCTCGCGTCCGCGCAACCCGTATGCCGTGCGCAGGTCATTCCGCTCGGCCAGCGCCAGAAGGGCCTGGATGAGTTCGTCCACGGTGCGACCTCCCGCCCGGTCGGGATCGATCACGATGCCGGCGCCGGCGTCGAGGATCGCCTGTGCGGGCTCGGAAGCTTCGGGGCCCACCATGAGGGTGGGTTTGCCCGCCGCCATGCTACCGTAGAGCTTGCAGGGGACCGCGATCCCGGCCATTTCGCGCCGGAGCGTCAGCAGATGGACATCCGCGAGGTTGAGGGAGTAGACGAGCGCTTCGCGCGGCACGTAGTCCACATAGCTGAAATTCCGGATGCGATGCCGCTCCGCGAAGGCGATGATGTCCTGCTTGCGGGGGCCGTCGCCGGCGAACAGGAAATACAGGTCGGGGTGATCGCGGAGGGCCAGCATGGCCTCCAGGACCTCGTCGAACCGGTGCGCGAGGCCGGCGTTGCCGGAGTACATCACCACGCAGCGGTCGCGCAGATCGAAGCGGTCGAAAAGCGGGTTTTCGTCCGGCGGCACCGGATAGATGGCTTCCTTGCGATCCCACATCGGGAGGATGGCCACGCGCTCCGGCGCGACCCCTCGGGCCAGAATCCGGGCGCGCATGAACGGCCCGAGCGCGGCGACGAAGGCGGCGTTGCGGTAGCCGAAATCGTTCAGCGCATGGAGCAGGCGGGTGACGGGGTGGCCCGCCGGCGCCATCCCGAGGGCCTCCTCGGCGTCGGGGTGGAGGTCCATCGACCAGATGGCGTACTCCTGGCCCCGCAGCCGCCTCGCCAGCCCCCCGGCGACGCCGAGCAGCGGCGGCGTCGTGAGCAGGATCACGCGGTCATACCGTCGTCCGAACAGCAGGTGCAGCAGCACCCGGGCGTAGAAGCCGGCGTAGTCGAGGAGGCGGCGGAGGTGCGTGGACCGACCATGGCTCGTCCGGCCGGTGCGGCGGATGTGCACGCCGTTGCGCGTCTCGCGGGCGGGCGCGTCCAGCGCGCCGGCCAGGTACTTGCCGCGGCTGCACAGGATATGCACCGCGTGGCCGCGCGCCGCGAGGTATTCGGCGAGGTCGGTCAGCTTCTGGCCGGTCGCAGCGACATCGGGGTAGTAATGCTGGTTGACGAAGAGCAGGGTCATGGAATCGCGCATCGGAACGGGTAACGGATGTTACGCACGTGAAAGAGGAGTATGGCTACGGGATACAAGATGCAGGATGTTTGCCATCGGAAGACCTGAAGCGATCGTGCGAAAGATCAGCTGGTGCATCTGAACGGGGCGGTCGGACCGCCCGGATCGAGGCGGCGACGGGGCTATGCGAGGCGACGGATGACGGTGGCCGGGTTGCCGGCGACGAGCGTCCGCGGCGGGACGTCGCGGCTGACGACGCTGCCGGCGCCTACGACGCTGCCGGCGCCGATGGTCACGCCCTTGAGAATGAGGCAGTTCATCCCGATGAAGACGTCGTCATGGATGACGACGGGCCGGTGTTTGCCGTTGGACAGATCCTGGAGCCGACCTTCGGGTGTGATCGGGTGGAAGTCGGTGTCGACGATCGTCGTGTTCGCCCCGATCAGCACGCGGTGGCCGATGTCGATGCGTTCCTCGGCGACGAGCGTGGTGCCCGTCAGCCCGCAGTCGTCTCCGATCCGGATGCGCGCGCCGGCCGAGCGGGTCGAGAGGACGACCGGGTGGTGCGGCATCAGCGGGTTGGTCCGCGGCCAGCAGCGGAGCACCAGGCCGGCGCCCAGCTCGATGCGGCTGCCGCGGTGCCGCTGAATGACCGGCATGCCGAGGATGCGCCACCGGTCGCCCCACGCGAGGCCGTGCCAGGCGAAGCCGGCGCGGATGAACGGCAGCGCCGCGAGCCGGCGCAGTTCGGTGCGGAGGAGCCACGGCATGTCGAGCGCCGTGGCAAGGCGGGTCGATCGGGGCGCCGCCGGCGTCGCGACGACGGGGTCAAGCGTGTCGGGGATCGAGTACGTTTTCATACATCGTGAGGAGTTGTTGCCCGACGGCCTCGGGCGAAAAGGTGTCGGCTACGAGGCGCGGGCCCTCCTGCCGGCAGCGCGCCTGGGATGCGCGGTCTGCCAGGGTCTCCGCGATGGCGCCGGCGAGCCCCGCCGGCTCCGGGTCGACGACGCGGCCGAGCCGGTGCCGCTCGACAAACGAGGCGAGCTGCACGGCAGGTGCGATGACGACGGGAAGCCCCGCCGCGATCGCTTCCAGCACGGCGACGCCGAAATTTTCCTGGAATGAAGGGAGAACGAAGAGCCGGGAGCGGTCCAGCAGCCGCGTTTTCGCCGCTCCGTGCACGAAGCCGGCGAAGTGGACGCGGTCGGCGATCCCGAGCGAGGCGGCGAGGGCGTGGAGCTGGCTCACATAGCCGGGCTCGCCGTCGCCGGCGATCGTGAGGCGCGCCGCCGGCGCGCGCTCCAGCACATGGGGCCAGGCGCGCAGCAGCCCCTCGACGTTTTTTTTGGGGTGCAGCCGGGAGAGAAACACGACATCCTCCCCCCGATCCAGCCCCGAATCCGCATCGACGGGGGGCGGCAGCGCCAGCGGCGGCGGCACCACGAAGCTGCGCCCGCGCAGTCCGAGCCGGTGCCACTCGGCCTCATCGCGTTCTTCGCCGGTCGTGAAATGCAGCCCACGCGCGCGCCGGAGGTTTGGGCGATCCAGCGTGCGAAAATAGCCGTGCTTCAGCCAGGCGCGACGGTGCGCGAAGGTGTAGCGGGAGAGCGTCCCGAACGGGCGCACGACCAGCGGCCGGCGCATCGACACGGCCGTTCGCGCCGCGAGGCTGCTCACGAGGTTCAGCAGGCCGTGGACGTGCACCACGTCGAACGCGCCGGCATGTGCTTTCATCCATCCGATGAGCGCCGGCGACGCCATAAACGTTCCGCTCGCCATGCCGGGGAAGAGTTGTATGTCGGTCCCGGGAAGCTGGGCCTCCAGCCAGGCCCGGTCCGCCTCCTGGCAGGCCGGCGCGGCGACGGTCGTCGAGAGGCCCACCGCTCGCGCTGCGTCGACATAACCGACCAGCGACTGCGTCGGCCCACCGAATGATCGGGCTACCGAGGGCATGATGTGGAGGATGCGCATGGGGTGTGGTTCGACGTGTTCAGTTTCAGGCTCAAGGAGAGCGTTCGTGCATGGCGCGTATCGGTCAAACCGCCTGATGGGCCTTGCACCAGGCGCCGAGGCTGACGAGCAGCCACAGCCGGCTCCACGAGAGCTCTTTTTTTCCGGCGCGGAAGGCATCCCAGTATTGATGGATGACGGGCGCGCGGAATGCCGGCGAGTTGGCGAGGACGTCGAGGTTGTCCAGGCACAGCGTTTTGAGCGGACCCTTCATCCACTGGTCGAACGGCATGATGAAGCCTTGTTTGGGCCGGTTGATGATCGACGCCGGCAGCAGATCGGAGAACGCCTCGACGAGCAGGCGTTTGGGCACCCCGTTCGGGCGCTTGACCTCGTCGGAGAGGCCCATGGCGTATTCGACGAGCGTGTGGTCGAGGAACGGGACGCGCACTTCGAGCGCGTTGGCCATGCTCATCTGGTCGGTGTCGCGCAGCAGGACGTCGTGCATGTAGGTCCGCGCCTCGGCGAACGAGATCCGCGAAAAAAGCCGCGTGCTGTGGTCGGCGCGGAAGCTGTCCTGGAGCAGGGCGGTGTAGGGGTCCTGGACGACGCCTGTTTCGGAAAGGAGCCGCGCGGCCTGGGCCGGCGCGAAGCACTGCCGGCCGAGCGGATACACCTGGGGCAGGCTGCCGTCGGATACGAGGAGGTCGCCGATCTTCTGGGTCGCGATCGACGGCGAAACGGCATGCAGCGCATGGGCGATGCCGGAGCGGAGCGGTTGCGGGGAGACGCGCCAGAGGATCTTCGCCCGTTGCTGGCGCGCGATCCGTCCGAACAGGCTGTATCCGGCGAACAGTTCGTCGCCGCCCAGGCCGGAGAGCGCGACGGTCAGGCCGGCTTCCTTCACGGCCCGTGAGACGATGTAGGTGTTGATGCCGTCGCCCGACGGATGGTCCTGCGCCGCGAGGGCGCCGGGGATCTGCTGCAGGATGTCCATGTACGTCAGCGAGATCTCGGTGTGGTCGGTCTTGAACTGACTGGCCATCCGGGCGGCGTGCATGCCGTCCTGAAACGCCGGATCGTCGAACGCGATGGTGAAGGTGCGCACAGGGCCGCTGCTCATGCGGCTCATGAGCCCGACGATGATCGAGGAGTCGATTCCGCCCGACAGGAAGGCTCCGAGGGGGACGTCGCTGATGAGCCGGCGCTCGACGCTGTCGATCACCCGCTGCCGCACTTCGGCCCGCGCGCGCTCCGGGGAGTGTGTGCCGGCCTCGGAGTCGGCGTTGCCGAGCAGGTGCCAGTAGGGCTGGGTCTCGTCGCCGTGCGGCGTTACCTCGATCCAGTGACCGGGAAGCAGCATCTCGACATCCTCGAGGAGGGTGCTCGGCGCCGGCACCGTCTGGTATTTCAGGTAGAGCGGCAGGATCCGCCGGTTCAGACGGGGCGGCACGAGCCCGCTTTTCAGCAGCGAGCGCACCTCCGAACTGAAGAGCAGCGCGCCTTCCCGGGTGCGCGCCACGTACAGCGGCTTGATGCCGAGCCGGTCGCGGGCGATAAACACCGACTGGCGCGCCCGGTCGTAGATCGCGAACGCGAACATCCCGTTCAAGCGTTCGAGGCAGGCGCGCCCCCATTCGCTGTAGGCGTTGAGGATGACCTCGGTGTCGGTGTCCGATCGGAAGACATGACCCCGGTCGACCAGCTGGGCACGGATCGACCTGTAGTTGAAGATCTCGCCGTTAAACACGATGAGATACCGGTCGTCGTGGCTCGCCATGGGCTGATGGCCATTGGCGGAAAGGTCCAGGATGCTGAGCCGGCGCTGTCCCAGCGCGACACGGTCGTCGACAAAAATGCCGGCGTCGTCCGGCCCACGATGGGCCAGGCTGTCCGTCATGCGTTGTATGGTTTGCGCCGGGTTATGAACGCCGGAGCCGATGATGCCTGCGATGCCGCACATATGGATATGACAGTTGCGAGGTGAGAGGGAAGGGGGCGGGTACGTTCGGTCAGGACCGACGAGCGATGACGCTGTAGCTGAAGGCGATCAGGAGCCAGAAATAAAGACCGTATGCTCCGAACGAAAAGAAGGCCATCTCCCCGATGTTGACCAGCAAACAGGACAGCATGACGGCCGTCACCGCATAGTCATTGTTTCTGAAGAGATGTCTGAGAAGCGAAAAGCCGAATGCCAGGACTAAAATGGCCCCGATGAGACCGGTCTCTTCGAGTACGGCGCTCGGCAGAAACCCTTTCTCGGTCGTGAAACTCGTCGGTATCCCCAGGAAGCCTGTCTGTACGCGCACCCAGGCGTCGGTCGTCGAAGGAATCCCGAAGCCGATGCCCGAGACCGGGTGCGCCAGGAAGTTTTCCCATTGCTGCTGCACCATCGAGGCACGGACGTGGAACGACTCGGCTTCCTCGTAGATGCTCGACTCGTCCGATTTGAGGAAGAACATCGTAGCGCGGTTGACGACGCCATCCCATTTCATGACCAGCATGCCGGCAAACAGCACGCCCAGTACGAGGGGGATAAAAGATGCCTTTCGGCGGACGCGGCGTTTCGGGGTGTTCCAGCGACGGACCACCGACAGGATCATGGCAAGGCCGATGCTGCCGGCAAGCATCGCCAGCGCCGTTCTCGCTTCGCTGAAATAGATGGTCAACAAGCCGAGAACGATGGAAACCAGTACGATGGGCGTCCGGGTTTCGTGAAACAGGTATCGTCCGATCATCCATGCCGTCATCGGAGCGGTGATCGGCCCGAGCGTTTGCGGATGCACGAGGATCCCCCGAAATCCGCCCCCACTACCGAAGAAGGCGGCCGGAAACCGGAACACGAGCAGACTCGCCGCGATGATGCACAGGAAGAACGTCGTGTACCAGGATAGCCAGTAGGCTTTGTGGTCGGCCGTGCGATAGTGCGACGTAAGGACGGTGACGGTGCCCAATACGAAGGCAACCAGCTTGAAAAAGGAAATGACGGGTATTCGGCTGGTCGAGAGGGCCAGCACGGCGACGGAGGCGGCATATACCCCGAGCGCGAAGAGCAGGTGTGCCGGCCATCTTTCTCTGCCCAGCACCCCGTCCCAAAGCACCCGACCGAAGGCTCCGAACAGGACGAGCCATCGCAGCGAGGCCACGCTCGGGGGGAGGTGGAAGAGGGCCGGGTTCAGGTTCGAGACGAGAAAAAGCATCGTCAGCGCCTGAATCGTCTGGCGAGCGCCGAGCAGCGCATAGCCGGCGATGCCGGCGAAAACCAGATAGGCTGCTACAGGCGCGACATAAAGCAGCGCGATCACCCCGGTCATCACCAGCGCCTCGGGCACCAGCAGGCGGACTTCATCCCCCTGCGCGGGATCGATCGCCCGCGTCATCTCGCCGGCCATCGCCGGACGCAACGGCATCGTGTCGTTTATCAACATGGATTAAAAAAAGGAGGGGAGGGGCTCGGAATGCCCGATGTTAATCGCGCACACCGGCGTTGGCGTGCAGATCCGGCCAGTACCGGAGCACGGCATCCGCCAGGAGGCGTTGTCCTTCCCGCGTAAGATGTATGTTGTCGGAATACGGATGACCGCCAGCCTTAAGGGCAGCGGTAAGTGGATCGCGCAAATCGAAGGTGGCGATGCCGAGCTTCCTGCAGAGCGCATCGATGTGCGCAAAGCCTTCGGTAGGCCCCGGCTGATCGAGCTCCTGGATTTCGAGATGCTGGATGACGAGCACGGCTCGGGTTTGTGCGCTGGCCAGGAGGAGAAAACGCTCCAGGTCGGTCAGTGCATGTTGCATGGCGGCGTCGGGGGATGTGGACCCCGTGCCTGGTGTGGCTAAGGCCGGTGCCGGCTTTGCCAGCCCGGGCAGATAGCGCGGCACATACCGGGTAAGCGCTTCGTAGAGCGCAAGGACCGGTTTCTCGGTAGGATGTGTGGACGGATCGAGCGGCGCAAACGTGGGATTATCCCGGGCGTCATGGCTTGAAATCACCAGCACGATCACATCCGCGTCGAAGAACCCATACGTTTCAGCCCAGGCCAGCCAGTTTCCCGGGCCCCAACTTCCTGCCGAGACGTTGCCCACCGTGACGTCTATGCCCGATTGCCCAGCGAGGCGGTCCTGCACGAGCGTCGTCGCGAGTTCGGACTGATCGATGAGGCTTCCTCCGTTTACGACCGAGTCACCGAAGAAAAGTATTCGTAATTCATTGCGGCCCTTAGGGTTTTGGATCGGGTCCGATCGCATGCCGTACGCGTTGGTGGCGAAGTGATGGTGAAAGCGATATAGATCCTGGTCCGGCTTGAACCGGTATTCGATGCGCGGGTCGGCGACGGACAGGGGTGGATCCCCGAGACCCAGTCCGTACCGTGCGACGAGTTCGCCGGCGCTGGTCAGCAGCACCAACAGCACCACACCGCGCCGTACGTGATGCCGCCATGAAAGACGCGTGTCGACCTGGGAAGAATGGGGAGGCATCATGGCGTTCCGGCTACCGGCTGAGGGTGCGTTTCGAGGGCGGACAGGAGCGTGTCGGCCCAGCGTTCCGGGGTGAACTGGCGGGACAGCTCGTGGCTTCGCGCTCCCATCGCGTCGCGCGCCGCCGGCGCCATCGATGCCATGCGAAGCATCCGGTCCGCCAGCTGCCCGGCGTCGCCGGCTTCGACGAGGAAGCCGTTGTAGCCATCCTGCAGCAGGCTCGTCGTGGCGCCGCAGGCGGTGGAGCAGATGAGCGGAAGGCCGGCGGCAGCCGCCTCGTGGATCGCCACGCCCCAGGGCTCGTGGCGGCTCGGGAGGACAAACGCGGATGCCGAGGCCATCAGCCGGGGCAGGTCGTCCGGCTGAACAAAACCACGGTCGATCACGCCGGGAACGCCCGAAAGCCGGGTCTGGAGCGGGCCCGTGCCGGCGCACACGAGGGGCCAGGGATCGGGCGACAGGGTGCGGTAGCGCCGGTAGGCGTCGACGAGTTCGTCCACGCCCTTGACCGGGTGATAGCGGCCGACAAAAAGAAACGCCGGCTCGGCCGCGTCGCGGTGCCCGTAGGCTCCGGCAAAGCGTGCCCAGTCGCATGCGTAGTACCCGCTGAGGCACCGGTTGCCGCGGAAGCCGAGCCGGCGCGCGAAGGTGCGCTGCCGCTCGCCGGCCACCCACAGGATGTCGATCGAGGCGTGCAGCATCCGCGTGGCGGCCAGGGTGGCGGCGCGCTGCCGCCAGGTGCCGCGCCACGGCGCGTCCGAGCCGGCGACGACCTTCACGCCGCGTCGCCGGAAGGCGCGCGCGACCTGCAGGTAGTCGCGGTCGATCCAGCCGGACATCAGGATGCCGTCGGGGTCGAAGTCCTCCACCAAGCTGAACAGCTCGGCGGCGGTGCGTTCGCCCTTTGGGCACGCGGCGTCGGCCCAGCCGTCCGCATCTTCCGCGAACGGGGCTTCGCTGGCGACGGGATAGTGGATGACGAACACCTCCGCGCCGTGGCGCGCGCGCAGCGCCGCGAGGCAGGCGCGCATGTAGCCGGAAAGCTCGGAGAAAAGGACGGCAATGCGGGGGGCCTGCGTGGACGCCGGCCGAGCGGCCGGCGCATCCAGTTGGGCGGTACTCATGAGAGGGTAGCCTCGATGCGTCGCAGCGTGTCGCTGGCGACGGTGTTCCAGAGATAGGCGGCACGGATGCGCTCCTGGCTGGCGCGCCGTTTGGATGCGATCGCCGGCCGGGACGCGATGGCGTCGAGCACGGCATCGCGCAGCGCCTCGACATCGCCGGTCGGGATGATCCAGCCGTTGTCGCGCGAAACGAGATCGGCCACGGCCCCGACATCGGTGGCGATCACGGCGAGGCCGGATGCCATCGCTTCGAGGATGACGGTCGGCATGCCCTCGGCGTAACTGGGGCAAACGAGGATGTCCGCCCGTTTCAGGATGTCGCGGATGACCCCTTCCTCGCGCAGCAACCCGTGATAGGTCACGCGCGGCGAATCCAGACGTAGCGCATCCGGGATCGGCCCGATGAAATCGAAATGATAGTCGGCCGAAGCCGGCATCCGGGCGATGACTTCCTGCAGTTCCTCGATGCCCTTGCGCCGTTCGTAGCGGCCGATGAATACGAAGCGCGTGGGGCCTTCGGGCCTGCCGGCGTCGGGCGTGAGCCACTCGGGCGTCACGCCGTTGGGGGATTCGACCAGGTGGCGGGGGACGACGCCCATACGCGCGAACACGGACTCGAGCGAGCGGCCGAGCAGCAGCGTGGCGTCGGCGTGGCGCACGTTCCATTTTACGAAGGGGCGCAGCAGCCACTGCTCGAGCCGCGACCGGGCCGATGCCGGCCGCTGCCACATCTCGAAGCCGTGGAAATTGACCCCGATCGGCGGGACGGGTGCGCCCATCCGTTTCCGGCGGATCGTCTCCCAGCCGGCGAAGCCCTGCGCGTAGATGAAATCCACATCGAGCCGGCTCTTCAGCGCCTCCCAGACGGCTACCGACGACCGGTACGATTCCCAGACATAGTGCCCGGGAAATCGATCCGGACGGGCGCGCTCGACGGGGATGAGGCGGATGTTCGGCAGGTGCTCCCCGGCGAATACATCGCTCTTTCCGTCTGCGCCGGCGTCATGCGGGAGGACGTGGTAGACGTCGACCCGCGCGCCGGCCTGCGCGAGATGCCGCGCGAGCTGGT